>CAXNEG010000055.1:0-9117 GCA_964201305.1 Polaromonas sp. | reverse complement strand
GTCAAGTTCATCTACCCGGAGCACGCGACCGGCGTTGTGCGCCAGCGCCGGATCGGCGGCCAGGTCGGGCCGGCCGATCACGCCCATCAGCCGCTTGAAAATGCTGTCGCCATTGCCCGCGACCAGCGCGTAAGCGCCGTCCTGGCAGCGGTAAGCATTGCTGGGTGCAATGCCCGGCAATGCGCTGCCGCCCGGTTCGCGCACCGCACCAAAGGCGCTGTATTCGGGTAGCAGGCTTTCCATGCAGTTGAACACCGCCTCGTACAGCGCCACGTCAATCACCTGGCCTTCGCCCGTGCGGTGGCGGTGTTGCAGCGCCAGCAAAATACCGATCACGCCGTGCAGCGCCGCCAGCGTGTCGCCCATGCTCACACCCACACGCACCGGCACATGGCCGGGCTCGGCCGTCAGGTGGCGCAAGCCGCCCATGGCCTCGGCCACCACGCCAAAGCCGGGTCGGTCTTGGTACGGGCCCGTCTGGCCGTAACCGCTGACGCGCAGCATGATCAGCCGCGGGTTCAGCCGCTGCAATGCGTCCGGCCCCAGGCCCCAGCCTTCCATGGCGCCGGGGCGAAAATTCTCTATCAGCACGTCGCATTCGGTGGCCAGCCGGCGCACGATGTCTTGCGCCTCACTTTGGCGCAAATCCAGCGCCAACGAGCGCTTGTTACGCGACTGCACCTGCCACCAAACCGAGGTGCCGTCCTTGAGCAAGCGCCACTGACGCAGCGGATCACCCGTGCCGGGCGGCTCGATCTTGATGACTTCGGCCCCGAAGTCCGCCAAAGTCTTGGCCGCAAACGGCCCGGCAATCAGTTGACCGAGTTCCAGCACCTTGAGGCCGTCCAGTGCGCCGGGGCTGAGGCGGGGAGCGGCATGGGATGGGTTGTTTGAATCCATAGGTTGATTTTGCCTGCTTGGCGTCCAGCACGAAACCGGGGATGGATTCCCGCCTGCGCAGGGATGACAGGTCAAGCCGGGAATGCCGGCACCGGGCTGACTCAGCGCGCCTGCGGCAGCTCGTCCCAGCGGGTGGTGAAACAAGCCGAGCGGTTTTCGGACTTCATGCCCCAGCGGGGTGCGGTGCCGCAGACGCCGGTGCGCAAAGTGTTGCGCCCATAGCTCTGGTTGAGCGCGTCGACCGCAGCCATCAGTCGGGCTGAACGGGCGCGGGCCGGCGGGTCGTCGAACAGGGTGCTCTGCCGGACAGCCTGGGAGCTGAGCATGGTCAGCATGACGCCGGCTTTTTTGTACTGGTAGCCAGGCTTGTAAATCAGCGCCAGGGCATTGAGCGCGGCCCCAGTGAGGGCCAGGGTGTCGCTGCTGGGCTCAATCAGCGGCACCAGCCAGCCGGCGTTGTACTGCGGCTCGCCGGGCTTGAAACGATTGGTCTGCACAAAGACCTGCACGGCAGCCGCGGCCGACCCCTGCTGGCGCAGTTTTTCGGCCGCCTTGGCCACGTAGCTGGCCACCGCCTCGCGCAGCTCGGCCAGCGTTTGCACCGGCACGCCAAAGCTGCGTGAAGACATGATCTGCTGCTTGGGCGGGGCCACGTCTTCGAGCGCCAGGCACGACACACCGCGCAGCTCGCTGCAAGTGCGCGCCATCACCACGCCAAACTGCGCCTGCATGTGGGCCGGCAGCTGGCGGCGCAGGTCGAGCACGCTGTGCACGCCCATGGCCTGCAAGCGCAGGGCGATGCGCCGCCCAACACCCCAGACCTCGGCCACGTCGGTTTGCGCCATCCAGGCCAGCCGCTCGGGCTTGCTCAGAGCGTGCAGGTCGCAGACACCGTTGAAGACCAGGTTCTTTTTGGCCAAGTGGTTGGCGAACTTGGCCAGGGTCTTGGTCGGGCCGATGCCGGCGCACACCGGCAGCCCCGTCCATTGGCGGATGCGCTCACGCATGCACTGGCCCATGGCCAAACCGCCGCCATAGTGCCGCAGCACGGACTCGACGCGCAAGAAGCTTTCGTCGATGCTGTAGACCTCGATGTCCGGCGCGAAGTCACGCAAGATGCTGACGACGCGGTTGCTCATGTCGCCGTACAGCGTGTAGTTGGAAGACAGCGCCAGAATGCCGTGCGCGGCAGCCAGCTCTTTCATCTTGAACCAGGGCGTGCCCATCTTCACGCCCAGTGCCTTGACCTCGGCACTGCGGGCGACCGCGCAGCCGTCGTTGTTGGACAGCACAACCATGGGCACGCCCGCCAGCCGGGGCTGAAAGACCCGCTCGCAACTGACATAAAAGTTATTGACGTCGACCAGCGCGAACTGCGGTGCGACAGGCTCGGGGGCGGCGGTGGGCACGCTCAGCCCCGCGTGGTGATGCGCCTGACCACCCCGACCACCACGCCCCAGATTTCCAGCTCAGCGCCTTCGGCAAAGGTGATGGGCGTGTAGGCCGGGTTTTCAGGCCACAGCTCGGGCTGGCCATGCCGATAGCGCAAGCGCTTGATGGTGTATTCGCCGTTGACCACGGCCACCACGATATCGCCGGCCTGCGCCGTGAGCGAGCGGTCGACCACCACCTTGTCTTCGTGGTGAATGCCGGCGCGGTTCATGGAGTCGCCCTTGACGGTGAACATGAAGGTGGCCGGCTTGTTGCGCACCAGGTAGTCGTTGAGGTTGAGCGCTTCTTCGGTGTAGTCGGCGGCAGGCGAGGGAAAGCCGGCCGACAGGCGGTGGCTGATCAGCCGCAGCTGCGCGCCTGGCAAACCCGCCGGCACAGGCAGAAAAAACTGGGCCAGGCCGGACTCGGTGCGGGCGGGGGGACGGGTTTCAGGGGTGGAGGAAAGCATGCAAAAAATACTGTATAAAAACACAGTTTACATGCTTTCAGGGCTTGGCCCTCGTCAACGAAGTCATTGAATGGTTGACGCTCTACAGCCACTTGTGAACTTAGTTTTCGCAATACACCTTGGCGTCGTAAGGTGTGTAAATACCGCTAGTCAAGCTGCCCAATAGACAGTTCAAGAACGAAGTTTGACGCTCAACCTTGATCACCTTGTTAGCATCCCACTGGCGTCACATGTCTCAAGCAGGCCCCACGAAAGCGCACAGGATGCGCCTGCGCAAGGTGGCCTGCGGCAGAATAAAATTCACGACTTTAATTCAGTCAGTTGACGTTTTTTCGAAAAAATATCCGGCCTGGCGCGGCCAAGTTTGGCAAGCGCCGCCACTCACCCCTGGGTGGCAATGGCCGCCTCAAACAACGCAAACAGCTCGCGCTGCCAGGGCCCCTCGTGGCTTAGGGCGGTCTGCACCAGAACGGTCTGGCTGGCGCGGTCCACCAGCACGCGTTGGCCGTGGTGGCCATTCATCATCAGCCAGGCGCCGCCGGGGCGCGGGTGCCAGAAGAAATTCTTGTAGCCCATGTCCGGTCGCATGGTGCCGTAGCGCACCTGCTGGTCCTGCGGGCCGTGGTTGGCGCAGTCAGCCAGCCAGGCTTTGCTGACGATCTGCCGGCCCTGCATCTCGCCCTGTTGCGCTACCAGTTGGCCCAGCCGTGCCCAGTCGCGCAGGCGGGCGGCAAAGCCGACACAGTTGTACTCCCGGCCCAGCGCATCGGTCAGCCAGCTGGCATGGGCCTCGGCACCCATCGGTTGCCACAGCTGCGTCTGGGCAAACTGAGCCAGGCTGCCGCCACTCACGGCGCGCAACACCATGCCCATGGTGAGTGGGCATAGCTCGTTGTAGTTGTAGCGCACTCCCGGCGCCTCCAGCTTGCTGCGCCATTCGCGCACCACCCGGTTCACGTCGGTGCCGACGGTGCGGGCCTGCGGCCAGCCCAGCAAGGCCGGCACGTCGATGCGCACCGGGTCGCGCTCGTGCAGCACGTCGGCTCCGCTGGACATGTTGAGCAGATGGCGCAGCGGCACCTGGCCGTGCAAAGTGCCTTGCAGCTCGGGCACGTAGTCTTGCGGCAGGTCATCCAGGCTGCGGATGAGGCCCTGGTCCAGCGCAATGCCCACCAGCAGCGAGGTCACGCTTTTGGCCATGGACCAACTGGTCAGGCGCATGCTGGCGTCGCGCCCAAATCGGTAGTGCTCTGCCAAGATCCGGCCCTGGCGCGCGATCAAAAGTCCCGTCGCCGGCCATTGGTCCAGGTAATCTTGCACGCTGCGGCGCCCAAACCCCCAGCGGTAGTTGACGGCCACGGGTGTTGCCTGCAAGGGGCTGGGTTGGGCTGGGGCGGCGATCAGGTGGTGCCGGAACATGGCCTCAAAGCCGCCCGAGTAATTGCTCGCCCGATAGGCGGGGTAGCCCTCAAAGCGTGGCATCTGGCCTGGCGGACCCCAGCCGCTGGGGTAGCCTTGGGCACCGCCCCAGTCGCCGGCGGGCTGCGCCGCCGTCCGACCCGGCCATAGGCCAGCCGTTGCGCCAAGCAGCGCGCTACCGTAGCCGGCAATCAGCAGTTGTCTTTTATGTAGCATAGCGGGCAGCTAGGGATAGACGCTTCAAACGCGTGGCGCCAAGTATCGCACCGTTAAAACCCGCTCTAGCCGTGTGAAACGCCCGAGTTACCAACCTGGGAACCAGGCTGACCACCAAGGCTTGGTTTTCAGGAGCGAATTTGCGGTGCGCTGCGTGTAGGGGTCTCAGAGCAAGCCTGCAGCTGTCAAAAAAGCAGCTTTGCCGGCTAAGTGATTTGGAAGATGATCAGCACTTTGTGAGAACCGGCTTATCCTTGCGCGTGCCCGTGATCCAGTCCTGAAATTGCCTGAAACTCGGTAGCCCGTCTTTACGGGCACCTTAGTGTTACAAAAAACAGGCCCAACCATCACCCCCCAGGCGGTAAAATCTATCCTTGTTTACCTCCTTCGGGATATTGATTGAAGTACCTGTCCGTGGCTTTGTTACGGCAGTCACTGACAACCCGGAAGTCACAGACCTTCAACTTCCGGTTTCAACATGATCAAGCCATTAGGAAGAAATTCAATGCAGCACTGTCCTTCAGGCTCATACTTGGTTTGGAAAATACGTCCAGTGCCTGAGGGCCTGGCACAGATTGAGCACCCGGATGCTTGGAATGTGCGCAAGCGCGAAACTTTGTCGACCTTCGGTCGTGCGCTGCACAACAACTTGTGTGCGCACGATGCAGAGCATGGGGCATCTGCCCCAATCTGACAAATATCCGCCAACATGACCCATCCTCTGATCCACAACTTGCGCGTGATCGAGAGTTCGGCTTTCATTGCAGCGCCGTTGGCCGGTCTGACCCTGGCGCAATACGGTGCCGACGTGATCCGCGTGGACTTAATCGGAGGCGGCATCGACTACGGCCGCCTGCCAATGATGCCCGGAGGACGCAGTCTCTACTGGACTGGACTCAATAAAGGCAAGCGCTCGGTAGCCATCGATATCCGCAGACCCGAAGGCCGGGAGTTGCTGCGCGCCCTGGTCGTTGCGCCAGGCGATTCGGGCGGCGTTTTATTGACCAACATCGGCACGCCTTGGCTGTCGCATGCGTTGCTTGCCAAGACTCGCACAGACCTGATTTCATGCACCATCAGCGGCAATCCAGACGGCTCTACAGCGGTGGACTACACCGTGAATGCCGCAACCGGATTTCCGGCAATGACGGGGGGCGGCAGCATCCAGGCGCCGGTGAACCATGTGTTGCCAGCCTGGGACATCGCCTGCGCCTACCAGGCTGCCTTCGCGGTCATGGCGGCCGTGACGCAACGTATGCGCACTGGTGCAGGCGCAGAACTTAGGCTGGCACTGTCAGATGTGGCCTTCGCCACGCTCTCGCACATGGGCCTGATGGCGCAAGCCGAACTTCTGGGGCAGGATCGTGCGTCGATCGGAAACCACATCTACGGCGCCTTCGGCAGAGATTTCGGCACTGCAGATGGCCAGCGGGTTCTAGCAGCCGGAATTTCGGCCGGACAATGGGCTGCGCTGTGCGCGGCCTGCGAGCTGGGCGCATCCTTCGCGGCGATGGACGAAGCAGCGCGTTTCGCGGCACGCGAAGCCATTGCGTTTCAGGTGGAAGCATGGTGCATGCAGCGTGACTTCGCCGAGGTCGAGCGCGTATTCAATCTGAACAAGGTTTGCTGGGGCCGCTACCGCACCGTCACCGACCTGGTCGCCAACGATGCCCGCGTATCGCTCGCCAACCCGATGTTCGAGCGCGTGGCGACGCCCGGCATCGGGGAGCACCGTACAGCCGGTGCCACCGTCTCTCAGGCGGGCTTGGAACGCGAACCTATGCTGCCCGCCCCCTGGCTCGGACAGCATACGGAAGAGGTGCTGGCGCAAGTTCTCGGGCTTGGCTCGGGCGAAATCGGCGAGCTTTTCGATGCTGGTATCGTGGCCGGACCAGAGTGCGACCCCTATCACGGCAGCGTGGCCTGATCATCCTCCAAAAACGAGATAGAACCACCATGACCACTGAAACCCACACCGGATACCTCACCACCGAGCGCCGCATGCTGCAGGAAGCCGCACGCGACTTCGCGATGCAGGAAGTGCTGCCCCTGGCCAACAAGCTCGACCCAGAACGCGGCGACATGCCACGTTCGCTCATCGACAAGATGGCCGAGCTCGGATATTTCGGCATCACCATTCCAGAAGAGCATGGCGGCATGGGACTCGGCTGCTTCGAGTACTGCCTGGTCGCCGAAGAACTTGCGCGCGCATGGATGAGCGTGGGATCGGTGATCGCGCGCGGCAATACCTTCATGGGCTCGCAGCTGCTGGATGATGCACAGCGAGCAGCGATCATGCCGCGCGTGGCCCGCGGAGAATACCTTGGGGCGTTGGCCTTGTCGGAACCGGCCACCGGTTCTGACCTGGCCAGCGTGTCGTGTCGCGCACGGCGCGACGGCGACGAATGGGTGATCACGGGCAGCAAGTACTGGTGCACCTTCGCCGACGGCGCGGACTTTATCTTCTTGCTGGCCCGCAGTTCACCCGACGTGGACCCCAAACGCAAGCATGCGGGCATCAGTGCCTTCATCATCGACAAGCCGCGCGGCAGCTTTCCCCCGGGCATCGCAGGTTCAGCGATTCCAAAGATCGGCTACTTCGGCTGGAAAACCTGGGAGCTTGCCTTCGACGGCTACCGCCTGCCAGCCAACGCGCTCATCGGCCAGGAGGGGCAGGCCTTTGCCGCCTTCTCTCGCGGGCTGGAGACTTACCGCGCGCACACGGCGGCGCGCTCCATCGGCTTGGCGCGGGGTGCACTGGAGGACGCAACCAGGTACGCCCAGGAGCGCGTGCAATTCGACCAGCCGATTGCAAATTTCCAAGCTATCCGTTTCAAGCTCGCACAGATGGCCACCGAGATTGAAGCCGCGCGCCAGCTCAACTACCATGTCTGCACGCAGATAGACCAAGGCCAGCGTTGCGATACCGAGGCTGCTATGACCAAGCTCTTCGCCTCAGAAATGTCAGAACGCGTGTGCAGCGAGGCGATGCAGATTCTTGGGGGCGCGGGCTACACAACACACTACGCGGTGGAAAGGTATTGGCGGGATGCGCGGCTGACGAAGATCTTCGAGGGGACTTCAGAGATTCAGCTGAAAATCATTTCAGACCGGATGCTGGGCAAATTAGCTGGCTAAGAACCCAACTGGAATTGCCACATGGAGAGCCGATTTCAATGCGATGCGGACTCACAGCCGTTGACTGACAGGAAACCAGCCGCGCTCTGGATCAGCGTCGTTTTGGAGTGATCGAATTATCGCCGGCAGCGAGTTCATGCACACAACTCGTCAGGTGCCATTGGGCCACACAGAGGGCAAAACCATCACTGGCACCAACCCGTTCTAAATTAAAAGTTTTATAAAAAATTTGTCAACACACAAATATTGCCTCCATATACAAAAATTTTGAGGATCATTACAAGGGATTTTGTTGCAGCAATGGAATCTCTCTAATTAAATTGCAGTGCTGAACTGCTGACCAAGCTGCCAAGCTGTAGAACTGGTTGGCTGCCGAAATGGCTGAGCACAAGGGGCAGCCCAGCTGCCGTTTTTACTTAATCCGACAGCCGATCAAATTCAGCATAAGTCCAAGCTTTTTGGCGGTACAAAATGACCAGCTTCTGAGGCAATCGCAAAGCGATGCGACACAGGCCGTCGGCAATAGTTTGGCGCCTGACTGCTGGCGAAATGAGCAGCTATGCTGCAGTTGGCAATCAAGACTTCAAATTTAATTGCTAATTGTTTTAATAAGCACCAACATCAAAAATTGAGGGAATGAAATTGGCACTTACATCACCTCGCCCCCGAAAACTGTCACATACGAGAACCGCAGTCTATTTAGGCTTCGAGCGCGAAGATGGCATGTGGGACATTGAAGCCGCACTCACCGACATCAAAACCTACAACCTCGTTCTCTCTAGCGAAGAGGAGCGTGAGGCCGGCCAGCCTATTCACGGCTTGAACATTCGCCTCACAGTAGACGATCAATTCATCATTCACGATGTGGTCACAGATATGGCCCATATTCCAAACCCAGAGTGTGATAAGGCTCCCCAAGGCATGCAAAGTTTGGTTGGCTGCACCTTGGGTTCAGGCTGGCGTAAAACTATAGACGCTCACGTGGGCGGCATTGCTGGGTGTACCCATTTGCGAGAGATGTTGTTTAACATGGCCACCACGGCTTACCAAACAATTCCATCTGCACTTCGATTTAGAAACCAACAAGCCGGCTTGCTTGATTGCGTTCCCACCACACCGCCACCGCATGTGGGCAAATGCATGTCGTGGGCCTTTGACGGACCCTTAGTACAACGCCACTACCCTATGTTCTACAAAAAAACGGGTGAAAACAAATAGCTCAGTCCCTGCGTTATTCGGCACTTTAAACGTATGCCTCAAAAGACTTTGGCGACAAAAATAACTGCGTGATACCCGGACAAAATAGCTGACCTCATGAAGCTCGCAGAGTGCTACAAGGCCACCCAAATCGTCGATCAAGCCGACCTAATTTTATTCAACACCATTTGGTACTTGTGACCTGCTCCCCACCAGCCGTACCAAAGTGATGGAACAAAGTCCGCTAATTTCGGAGAATAGCGGCTATGAAACAATCCAGATTTACCGATGAGCAAATCATTGGCTTCCTCAAACAGGCTGACGCGGGCATGTCCGTCAAGGAACTT
>CAXNEG010000054.1:0-9166 GCA_964201305.1 Polaromonas sp. | reverse complement strand
CCATCCAGGTGTTTGATGACCGGCACTTTCGCGTCGCGGCTGATGCGCTCAATCAAACCCTTGCCGCCGCGCGGAATGATGACGTCCACATACTGCGGCATGGTGATCAGCATGCCGACGGCTTCGCGGTCGGTGCTGGGCACCAGTTGTACCGCGTCGGCCGGCAGACCGGCAGCCACCAGTGCCTGCTGCACCAGCGCGGCCAGCGCCTTGTTCGATTCAATGGCTTCAGAGCCGCCGCGCAAGATGCAGGCGTTGCCGCTCTTGATGGCCAGCGAGGCGGCCTCAATGGTCACATTGGGCCGGCTCTCGTAAATCATGCCGAACACGCCGATGGGCACGCGCATCTGACCGACGCGGATGCCGCTGGGTTGCTGCTTCATGCCGATGATCTCGCCGATCACGTCGGGCATGGCGGCCAGCTGCTCGCAGCCCACGGCCACGGTCTCCAGCGCCTCGCCGCTGAGTTTCAGGCGGTCCAGCATGGGGCCGGACAAGCCGGCAGCGGCGGCTCGGCTCAGATCGCGCTGATTGGCCGTTTGCAGTGCGCCGAAGTGCTGGCGCAGCAGTGCGGCCAGCTGGATCAGCGCCTGGTTCTTGAGCGCAGCCGGCGCTTTGGCCATCAGGGCCGAGGCGGCTTTGGCCTGGCTGCCCAGCGCTTGCATCAGGCGCGCAAGATCGCCGTCTTGGACAGGGGCTGTGGAGAGGTCGGGCGCGTTCATGCCCCCATTTTGCCGCAAGCGCACAGCATGCCGGCCAGCCTGTGCAGTGCCTGCCAGCCGTTGGCCGGCCAGTCGGGTTGCTTGAGGCCCTTGACAATGCCATCGACCTTGTGCGCGGCCTGCAGTAGGTGGGCCAGGGTGGCTTCATCGATCTGCGGCAGCACCCGCTCGAACAGCTTTTCTTTGGCACCCCAAACGCGGTTCTCTCTGAGCGCCATCGGCAAGGGCCGGCCGGCGGCCATGGCGTCTTTGACACGTTTCAAGCTGCGGATGTCTTCGGCCAGTGCCCAGTGCACCAGCACTTCGGACTCACCTTCGGCCTGCAAGCCGTCTAGCATGCGGGCCACGCGCAGGCCCTGGCCGGCGAGCACCGCTTCAGACAATTTAAAGACGTCATAGCGCGCCACATTGAGCACGGCGTTTTCGACCTGGTCAAAACTCAGCACAGTGGGCTGGCGCGGGTTAAGCGTCGGGTACAGCAGCGCGAGCTTCTGGATTTCCTGGTGCGCTGCCAGCAGATTGCCTTCGACGCGCTCGGCAAAAAAATGCAAGGTGCGCTGGCCTTCTTCGCCGGGGGCGACCTGCAGGCTGTGCTGCTGCAAGCGCTGGGCTATCCAGGCCGGCAGGTGGCGGCGATCCACCGGGTCCAGCCGGAGGGTCACGCCAAAGCTCTCGAGCGCGCCAAACCAGGCGCTCTTGGTACTCAGGCTGTCGAGTTTGGGCAGCAGCACCAGCGTCAGCGTAGCGTCGTCACCCTGGGCGCGCTCGGCAATTTGCTGCAACGCGACCGAGCCGTCTTTGCCGGGCTTGCCGCTGGGAATGCGGATTTCTACAATTTGCTTGTCGGCAAACAGACTCAACGAGCCGCCGCTGGCCAGCACCTCGCTCCAGTCGAAATGGGCGCCGGCCACGGTGTGCACTGTGCGTTCGGTGTGGCCGAGCTGACGGGCGTGGGCGCGCAGCGTGTCGGCGCATTCCTGCACCAGCAAGGGCTCGTCGCCATACAGCGTGTAAAGGCTTTTGAGCCCGCGCTGCAGGTGATCAAAGAGTTGCGCGCTGGCCAGTTGCATGGGGCAATCTTACGCCCGGGGTTTTTTAGAACGCGCGCACCGAAGACAAGCGGTGCATGACTTGCTGAACCAGGTCGCTTTGCATGTCGCGGTACAGCAAAGCTTCTTCGTTTTCTTTGGCCAGGGCAGCGCTTTCGTTGTAGCTGATGTCGCGCTGCTGTTGCAGTTCGGCAAGCTCTATCACGTCCTTGTCCTGGGGGGTGCGCAGCCGGAAAGAAAAAACCACGCGCAGCTGGAACTCGCGCACCTGACCCGCGCTGCTGGTGCCCAGAACAGTTTTTTCGCGCCGGTCCGCCAGGACGTCCAGAATCACGTCGGCCTCCAGCATTTGCTGCGGGTTGGTGATCACGCGCAGCGCGCTGTTGGCTGTCAGGGCACGCCGGAGCTCGTCACCCAAGCCAGAGCCATCCGGCGCATTGACGTAGATGGATTTGAAAGCGAAATTGGGCGTGCCGCGCAGGCGAAAGCCGCAGCCGGCAGTCAGCAGAGCGCCCGTACCAGCCAGTGACAACATGAGGCGACGTTGCATGGTCTGAACTCCTTGTTAGACGACGATGTTGACAAGCCGGCCCGGCACAACAATGACTTTCTTGGGGGCAGCGCCATTGGCGGCGCGCACAAAGGCTTCGCTGGCCAATGCGGCGGCCTCCATGGCGGCCTTGCCTGCGCCGGCCGGTACGGTCAGGGAACCGCGCAACTTGCCGTTGACTTGCAGCATGAGTTCGATCTCGTCTTGCTGCAGGGCGGCTTCATCCATGTGGGGCCAGGGCGCATCCAGCAGCTCGCCGTGTTCTGCGGCATAGGCCAACGCGTTCCACAAGCCGTGGGTGAGGTGCGGTGTGGCCGGGTACAGGCAGCGCAGCAAAATCCCAAAGCCTTCGCGCAGTGCTGTCAGCGACGCAGCATGGACTTCGCCTTTGAAGTCTTCCAGTGCATTGAGCATTTTCATGCTGCCCGACACCACCGTGTTGTATTGCATCCGCTGGTAGTCGTAGTCCACTTGCTTGAGTATGGTGTAGACCTCGCGACGAAGGTTCTTGCTGTCTTTGTCCGCTGTGCCGGAGTCGGCTGCTGTTCCCATGCCTGCGAGTTTGACGCCGAAGTTCCAGACGCGGCGCAAGAAGCGGTAAGAGCCTTCAACACCTGCGTCGTTCCACTCCAGCGTGGCTTCGGGTGGGGCGGTAAACATGGTGTACAGGCGCGCGGTGTCGGCGCCGTATTTCTCGATCAGGTCTTGCGGATCGACGCCATTGTTCTTGCTCTTGCTCATGGTGCCCACACCTTCGTAGGTGATCAGCGTGCCGGCAGGCAAGTTGCCCTTGGCTTGCTTGAGCTTGGCGCCCAGCACCTTGCCGGCGTCGTCATGAAAGTCCTCGACCTCGTGCGGCCAGAAATACTCGATGCCGCCTTTGTCAGTCTTGCGGGTGTAAATATGGTTGAGCACCATGCCCTGCGTCAGCAGCTTGGTGAAAGGCTCGTCAATTTTCACCAAGCCCAGGTCGCGCATGACCTTGGTCCAAAAGCGTGCGTAGAGCAAGTGCAGGATGGCATGCTCGATGCCGCCTATGTACTGGTCCATGCCGCTGCCGCCGCTGGCTTGCGCCTGGTCCCGCATCCAGTAGTCGGTGCCTTCAGCCACCATCTGCCTGCTGTTCTTCGGATCGCAGTAGCGCATGAAGTACCAGGACGAATCGACAAAGGTGTCCATGGTGTCGGTCTCGCGCCGGGCGGGCTTGCCGCAAACAGGGCAGACCACGCCGGCGTGAAAGCCTTCGTGTTTGATCAGCGGATTGCCCGAGCCGTCCGGCACGCAGTCCTGCGGCAAGATGACGGGCAAGTCTTTTTCGGGCACGGGCACGGCGCCGTGCTCAGTGCAATGGATGATCGGGATCGGCGTGCCCCAGTAACGCTGGCGGCTAACGCCCCAGTCACGTAAACGCCAGGTGGTTTTTTTCTCGCCCAGGCCTTTGGCAGCCAGGTCGGCAGCCACGGCGTTGAGGCAAGCCTTGAACACCAGGCCGTCGTAGCGGCCAGAGTTGACCGCAACGCCGGTGCCTTTTTCGGCGTACCAGTCCTGCCATTGCTTGTCATTGAAGAGGCGCAAGGACGAGGTGGCAGGCGCGTCGGAGGCCGATGTTGAGCTTGCGTCTGAGGCCGCAGACGCGCCTGCTGCCTCGTCCGTCTTCGCCAAGCCCACAGCCACGACCTGCTTGATCGGCAAGCCGTACTTCAGCGCAAACGCAAAGTCACGCTCATCATGCGCCGGCACGCCCATGACAGCGCCATCGCCATAGCTCATCAGCACATAGTTGCCAACCCACACCTCGACCTGCTCACCCGTCAGCGGGTGGGTCACGAAGAGCCCGGTGCGCTCGCCCTTTTTCTCTTGCGTGGCGAGTTCTGCCTCGGTGGTGCCGCCAGCCTTGCACTCTTCCAGAAAGGCCGCCAGCTTCGAGCTGCCGGCCGCCGCAAGCAGCGCCAGCGGATGCTCGGGCGCCACGGCGCAAAAAGTCACACCCATGATGGTGTCAGCGCGGGTGGTGAACACATACATTCGGCCGTCGCCGATCAGCGCGCCCGACGCGTCTTTGATCTCGTGCGGGAACGCAAAGCGAACGCCTTCGCTCTTGCCGATCCAGTTTTCCTGCATCAGGCGAACGCGCTCGGGCCAGCCCTTGAGCGTGGCCTTGTCATTGCCGACCTGCACGTGGTCGAGCAGCTCTTGCGCGTAGTCGGTGATCTTCAGGTAGTAGCCCGGGATCTCGCGCTTTTCAACCAGTGCGCCGGTGCGCCACCCCTTGCCGTCGATCACCTGCTCATTGGCCAGCACTGTCTGGTCCACCGGGTCCCAGTTGACGACCTGCGTCTTGCGGTAGGCGATGCCTTTTTCCAGCATCTTCAAAAACAGCCACTGGTTCCACTTGTAATACGTCGGGTCGCAGGTGGCGACTTCGCGGCGCCAGTCGATGGCCAGGCCCAGCGCCTGCATCTGCTGCTTCATGTAAGCGATGTTTTCGTAAGTCCATTTAGCCGGCGGCACGCCATTTTTCAGCGCTGCGTTTTCGGCCGGCAGACCAAAGGCGTCCCAACCCATGGGCATGAGCACGTTGTAGCCCTGCATGCGCAAGTAGCGCGTGAGCATGTCGTTGATGGTGTAGTTGCGCACATGGCCCATGTGCAGCTTGCCGCTGGGGTAGGGCAGCATGGAGCAGGCGTAGTACTTGCCCTTGGGCTTTGGACCTGTGGTGTCTTCGCTAACGCTGTAAGCGTCAGCAGCACGCCATTGAGTTTGCGCGTCGCGCTCGACGTCAAGGTGCTGGTATTTGTCTTGCATGGGAAACCGGGAAAATCAAAGAGGCAGAAAAATATCGACCGGACTCAGCGGCCGGCCGGCGCTGGGGGCGGGCCGCTGGTGACAAAGCCGACGCGTGTCAGGCCAGCTTTTTGCGCCAGCCCCAGCACCTCAATGACTTTGCCGTAAGGTGCATTCTCGTCGGCGCGCAGCTGCACTTCGGCGTCGGGGAAGCGCGCCGCCGTGCTTTGCAGGCTCTGGCTGAGCTCTGTCAATGCCAAGGCCCGGTCGTCCAGAAAGGCTTGTCCGCTGCGGTCCACCACCAGCGAGATGCTGCGAGGCGCGTCACTGGCCTGGCCGGCTTCGGCCTTGGGCAATGTCAGCTTGATCGTGGTCGTCAGCAAAGGCGCTGTCAGGATGAAAATCACCACCAGCACCAGCATCACGTCGACCAGCGGCGTGACGTTGATCTGACTCATGGGCTCGCTGCTACGGCTGCGCCCTAGGCGGCCAAACCCGGTGTTCATGGGCGCTCTTCGGGGGCTGTCAGCAGCAGATCGCGCAGATCGCGAGCAAAGCCATCGAGATCGGTTTCGAGACGGCCGATGCGGTGGCCGAAAACGTTGTAGGCCAGCACCGCCGGAATGGCCACCGCCAGCCCCGCGGCCGTCATGACCAGCGCTTCGCCCACCGGGCCGGCAATGCGTTCAATCGTGATCTGGCCGGCCGAGGCCATGCCGATCAGCGCCTGGTAGATGCCCCATACCGTGCCCAACAGGCCGACAAAGGGCGCGATAGCCCCTACAGTGGCCAGCACGATCTGACCGAACTGCAACTTGCGCAGCACCTGCTCAAGAGCGTCGCGCAGCACGCGGGTCAGCTGCTGGCTGCGCTCGCCTGCGCCGGCCAGCGTGGTGCTGGCTGAAATACGGGTGGCCGCGATCAAGGGCAGCACCAGGGACTCCCTGTCAAAGGCCTGCAGCCGCTGGCCGGCGTCAGCCAGGGACGCAGATTGCCAGAAGGCGGCTGTGCTGCGGCTGACATCGCCGCTGGCGCGCAGCAAGAGCCAGCTTTTCCACAAGATCAGCACCCAGCTGGCAACCGACATGATGAGCAGCAGCACGCCAACCAACCAGCTCACAGTGTCGCCTTGCATAGAGTTTTCAAAACCAGTCATGTCAAATTTTCCGCAACATCGTGGGGGCGCTGAATCATTTCAGCTGGAGCACATCGAACATGTCAAACAAGCCGTGGCGCTGCTGCGCCAGAAAGCGTGCGGCACGCAAACTGCCTTGCGCGTAGGTGGCACGGCTGGACGATTTATGGGTGATTTCAATGCGCTCACCGGTGCCGGCAAACAGCACGGTGTGGTCGCCCACGATGTCACCGCCGCGAATGGTGGCAAAGCCAATGCTAGACGGATCACGCTCGCCGGTGACACCTTCGCGCGCGTACACCGCACAGTTTTTGAGGTCCCGCCCCAGGGCGCCGGCGATCACTTCGCCCATCTTGAGCGCAGTTCCGGAGGGTGCATCCACCTTGTGTCGGTGATGGGCCTCGATGATCTCGATGTCGTAGCCGGTGGACAGAGCCTTGGCGGCCATTTCCAGCAGCTTGAGTGTGACGTTCACGCCCACGCTCATGTTGGGGGCCATGACGATGGCGATGTCCTTGGCGGTGGCGGCTATCTCGGCTTTTTGCGTATCGCTAAAGCCGGTGGTGCCGATGACGGCATGAATACCGAGTTCGCGGCACAGCTGCAAATGCGCCATGGTGCCTTCGGGACGGGTGAAATCAATCAGCACCTGGGCGCCGTTCAGACCCTGGCGCAGATCGGCTGTGACGCACACGCCCGCGCTGGGTCCTGGGTAGGCCGCATCAAGGCCCAGAGCCGGGCTGTCCGGGCGATCAAGCGCGCCCGTCAGTCGCAAGTCATCCGATGCGCGCACCGCTTCGATCAGCATTTGCCCCATGCGGCCGGTGGCACCCGCGATGGCGATGCAAAGCGGCGCCGGACCGGTGTGTGGCTTGACCGTGTTCACTGGCGCGGGCTTTCAAGGGGCGGGTAACTGGCCGCCGCAGCAGGGGTGGCGCTGGCCGGGGCACTGGGGATGCTGCTTGACGCGGCCGCCGCTTTGGCCGCGGCCTGAAGTTGTGCGGGCGTGGCTTCCAGTGGGGGAATTTTGCCGGGGTTGCTGCGCTTGTCGAGCTTGGCTATGAACTCGGCTTCGGAGGGCATGGCATCGCCTTCAAACCGCGACAGAGCTTCGCCATTGAAATAAACGGCGTAGCGAAATGACTGGTCAGCAGCGCCTTGGCGCTTGAGTGTGAACACATAGTCCCAGCGGTCGGCATGAAAAAGGCTGGTCACCAGCGGCGTGCCCAGCACGTTACGCACATCGGTGCGGCTCAGGCCGGGGCGCAACAGGGCAATTTGCTCACTGGACAAAAAATTGCCCTGAACCACATCACTGCGATAAGGAGTGATCCAGCCCGAAGGGTTAAGTGGAATCTCGCTGAGCTTGGCGCTGATGGCGGCGGTGCGGGCGCAGCCCGTTAGCACCGCGCAGGTGGCAAGAATCAAACCGGCCAGAAGTGGGTAGCGAGTGTTTGCAGGCATGGTGGGAGGTGTAGCGATATGATCGGTGATTGTAGCGGCTGGGTGCTGCCCGCTACGAGGCAAGATCACCCTTTGCCGGTACCGGTCATCCCCCAGAATTCCCGAGAAAATCCATGAGCAACATCGACGAGTTGAAGAGCACGGGCCTGAAGGCCACGCTGCCCAGGCTGAAGATTCTCGAAATCTTCCAGGCCGGCAAACAGCGCCACATGACGGCCGAAGATGTTTTTCGGGTGTTGCTGGAAGACCGCTCGGACATCGGGCTGGCCACGGTTTACCGGGTCTTGACCCAGTTCGAGCAGGCCGGACTGCTCAACCGCAGCAACTTCGAGTCGGGCAAGGCGGTCTACGAGATCAATGAAGGCCAGCATCACGACCACCTGGTTTGCCTGGATTGCGGCCGGGTGGAGGAGTTTTACGACGCCGAGATTGAAAAGCGGCAAAGCGCCGTGGCCAAAATCAAGGGCTTCACCATCGCCGACCATTCGCTGTCGATTTACGCCAATTGCACCAAGACCGATTGTGTCCATCGGCCTGGGCTGCGACACCAGGGTTGACTCTTCAGACCCTGGCGCTCAGTCGCCTTTTTCCATCGCCTTGCGATGGCGCTCCACAAAGTCCTGGTAGGTGTTGATGCCCCTCAACTGCAAAATGGCGTTGCGCACGGCCGCTTCGACCAGCACCGCGATGTTGCGCCCGGCTTCGACCTGAATGATCACCTTGCGCACCGGTATGCCCAACAAATCCTGGGTCAGGGGCTCGTAAGGGATGCGTTCGTACTCGCGCTCCAGTGTTTCGCGGCGTACCAGGTGCACGATCAATTTGATACGCATTTTGCGGCGCACGGCGGTCTCGCCAAAGATCGCCTTGATGTCGAGCAGGCCGATACCGCGCACTTCCAAAAGGTTTTGCAGCAGCTCGGGGCAGCGGCCCTCGATGGTGGTCTGATTGATGCGAAACAGATCTACCGCGTCATCGGCCACCAGCCCGTGGCCGCGCGAAATCAGTTCCAGACCGAGCTCGCTTTTGCCCAGGCCGGACTCGCCGGTGATCATCACGCCCATGCCCAGAATGTCCATGAAGACGCCGTGCATGGACGTCCTGTCTGCAAAGTGCTTGGACAAGTAGGCTCTGAGCACATCGATCACAAACGCGGCTGATTCGGGCGTGGAAAAAATGGGCAACTGCGCCCGCTCGCACAGAGAGATCAAGGTGTCGGGCGCAGTCTGACCGTCGGCCACCACCAGCACCGGGGGTTCCAGCGTGATGATGCGTGAAATACGCCGGACGCAGTCTTCGGCGCTGCCATTGTTCAGGTAGGCGACTTCGCGCTCACCCAGAATCTGCACCCGGTAAGGATGAATGTAATTGAGGTAGCCCACCAGATCGGCGCCAGAGCGGGCTGCCCGCACGGCGACCTCATCGAAGCGGCGTTCAGAGGCCCCCAGGCCGGCGACCCATT
>CAXNEG010000053.1:0-9221 GCA_964201305.1 Polaromonas sp. | reverse complement strand
CAGCGACAGCGCCAGCGTGAAGCCCATCGGCTCGGCGCCGCAGGCCGCCAGATCGCTCAGATTCACAGCCAGCGCTTTGTGGCCCAGGCTGCGCGGGTCCACGTCGGCAAAAAAATGCCGGCCCTGCACCAGCATGTCGGTGGAGATCGCCATGTGCGAGCCGGACGGCGATTGCAGCAGCGCGCAGTCATCGCCAATACCCAGCACCGCGCGGCGTGCCGGGCGCTTGAAGAAGCGTTCGATCAGGTCAAATTCACCCATAAGCGATCAGCATAACGCGCCTGAACGGGCAAGGCGCAGTGGCGTTCAGTGCAGCACGCGGGCGGGTGAGCCGGACGTGGCTTCCAGCACAAACATGGGGATCTCGGCCTCAAAACGCGTGCCGTCTTCAGCTACGCAAAAGTATTGGCCGTGCATGGTGCCGGTGGCGGTGCGCAGGCGTGAAGCGCTGCTGTACTGAAAAGACTCGCCCGGCCGCAGCAGCGGCTGGTGGCCGACCACGCCCAGGCCTTTGACTTCGTCGCTGTGGCCCTTGGCGTCGCTGATGAACCAGTGGCGCGCAATCAGCTGCGCTGCCACCTCACCGGTGTTGGTGATGGTCACGGTGTACGAAAACGCAAAAAGCTGGTTTTCTGGCTCGGATTGTTCCGGCAGGTACTTCGGCAGGACTTCGCAGGAAAATTGGTAGGTCGGCATGGCATTCACAATCTAAGCTTGCATGTTAACGCGGCCCTGATCCAGGCTGTCTGCCTTGGGCTGCTGGTCAAAGCCTGCTCCGGCGCTTAAGCGACAATCCAGCCATGCCCCAATCCGCTAAACCCGCTTACCAAATCGCTCCCTCCATCTTGTCGGCCGACTTTGCCCGGCTGGGTGAAGAAGTTAAAAATGTCATCGCCGCCGGCGCCGACTGGATTCACTTTGACGTGATGGACAACCACTACGTGCCGAACCTGACTTTCGGCCCGATGATCTGCAGCGCGCTCAAGCCCCATGCCGTCACCCAAGGCGGCCGGCCTGTGCCTATCGATGTGCACCTGATGGTGCAGCCGGTCGATGCCCTGGCCGCGGCCTTTGCCGATGCGGGCGCCGACTACATCAGCTTTCACCCCGATGCCTCAGGCCATGTGCACCGCAGCGTGCAGGCCATCAAGGCCAAGGGTTGCAAAGCCGGCCTGGCCTTCAACCCGGCGCAGCCGCTGGATGTGCTGGATTGGGTGATCGACGAGATCGACCTGATATTGATCATGAGCGTCAACCCGGGCTTTGGCGGGCAGAGTTTCATTGACTCGGCGCTGCACAAAATTGAACAGGCGCGCAAGCGGATCGACGCCTCGGGCAGGGACATCCGGCTCGAAGTGGACGGCGGCATCAAGACCGACAACATCGCCCGCGTAGCGGCCGCCGGCGCAGACAGCTTTGTGGCCGGCAGCGCTATTTTTGGCAAGTCCGACTACAAGTCGGTCATCGACGCCATGCGCGTTGAACTCGCCCGTTGAGTTTGTACCTGCCAGTATCCTTGTCGCTGCCCGATCTGCGTGGCGTGATCGTCGATCTCGACGGCACCATGGTGGACACACTGGGCGATTTCGAAGCCGCGCTCAACCGCATGCTGGCCGAGCTGGATTTGCCGCCCGTGAGCCGTGCGCTGGTGGAGCGCACGGTGGGCAAGGGCTCCGAGCACTTGATCCGCTCTGTGTTGGAGCACCAGCTGGCCTTGCCCGGAGTTCATACCCAAGGTCAGCCTGGCTCCGGCCGCGCCGATGAGCTCATGGCGCAGGCCTGGCGTATCTACCAGCGCCATTACCTGGAGATCAACGGCGCTTTTTCCGATGTCTACCCCGGCGTGCTCGCCGCTTTGCAGCAATGGCAGGTCAGCGGCTTGCAAATGGCCTGCCTGACCAACAAACCGCTTGACTTTGCGCGGCCCTTGCTCAAGGCCAAAGGTCTGGCTGGGTTTTTTACGCAGGTGTTCGGCGGTGACAGTTTTGAGCGAAAAAAACCCGACCCCCTGCCGCTGCTCAAGACCTGCGAGGCCTTGGGTACGCTGGCCGCGCAGACGCTGATGGTTGGAGATTCGGAAAACGACGGACTGGCAGCCCGCGCCGCCGGCTGCCCGGTGGTGCTGGTGAGCTACGGTTACAACCACGGCCGGCCCATCCGCGAGGTTGATGCCGACGGCTATGTGGATTCGCTGGCCGAGCTGGGCTTTGCTACACTTTGAACCACATGTTCATTCACCGCATCACACGTACAGGTTGTAGCGACCGGGGAGCCTGGCCCTGGCGCCGCTGCCCTTTGCTGCGCCCCTGAGCGACGGCCCCGCGCGTCCCGCCCAGCGGTGACGTCCGCCCCCTGATGCGCCCGACCTGAGGTCGGTTTCCTGTGCCTCCCGGCCCCAGCGCCAGGTCGAGGCGTTTTGAATGAACCATGTGGTGCTGCCGCTGTGCAGGCCACGCCGAAAGGACTTGTTTTGATCTCCGAACTTGAATTCAAAAGCCTGGCGCAGCAAGGCTACAACCGCATTCCCCTGATGGCCGAGGCCTTTGCCGATCTTGAAACCCCGCTATCGCTCTACCTCAAGTTGGCCTTTTCCAAAGACGGCGGCAAGTACAGTTTTTTGCTGGAATCGGTGGTGGGCGGTGAGCGCTTCGGCCGCTACAGCTTCATCGGCCTGCCGGCGCGCACGCTGCTGCGCTCAAGCGGCTTTGGCGTCGATGCTGTCACCGAGGTGATGACCGATGGCCAGGTGGTGGAGACTTCGACCCTGAACCCGCTGGACTTCATAGCGGCTTACCAACAGCGCTTCAAGGTGGCGCTGAGTCCGGGTCTGCCGCGTTTTTGCGGCGGGCTGGCCGGCTATTTCGGCTACGACACGGTGCGCTACATCGAAAAAAAGCTCCAGGCCTCGTGCCCGCCCGACACCTTGGGCTGCCCCGACGTTTTGCTTTTGCAATGCGAGGAGTTGGCTGTCATCGACAACCTGTCGGGCAAGCTGTACCTGATCGTCTACGCCGACCCGGCGCTGCCCGAGGCCTTTGCCAACGCCAAAAAGCGTCTGCGCGGCCTCAAAGAGCAGTTGCAGTACTCTGTCAGCGCGCCGGTGGTCAAGCCCTCGCAGGCTTACCCGGCCGAGCGTGAGTTTGCCAAAGCCGATTACATCGCCGCCGTCGAGCGTGCCAAGGAACTGATTGCCGGCGGCGACTTCATGCAGGTGCAGGTCGGCCAGCGCATCAAGAAGCGCTACACCGAGTCACCCTTGTCGCTGTACCGCGCGCTGCGCTCGCTCAACCCCAGCCCCTACATGTACTACTACCACTTCGGTGATTTCCATGTGGTCGGGGCCTCGCCGGAGATTCTGGTGCGGCAGGAAAAAGCCATCATCGACGGCGTGGACAGCGAAAAAATCACCATCCGCCCGCTGGCTGGTACGCGGCCGCGCGCGACCTCGCCCGAAGCTGACAAGGCGGCCGAGCAAGAGCTGATCAATGACCCGAAAGAGCGCGCCGAGCACGTCATGCTGATCGATCTGGCGCGCAATGACATCGGCCGCATCGCCCAGACTGGCTCGGTCAAGGTCACCGAAGCGTTTGCTGTGGAGCGCTACAGCCACGTCATGCACATCGTCAGCAATGTCGAGGGTGTTCTCAAAGAAGGCATGAGCAACATGGATGTGCTCAAAGCAACTTTCCCGGCCGGCACGCTCACCGGCGCGCCCAAGGTGCATGCGATGGAGCTGATTGACCAGCTCGAGCCCAGCAAGCGTGGCCTCTACGGTGGCGCCTGCGGTTACCTCAGCTTTGCCGGCGACATGGACGTGGCGATTGCGATCCGCACCGGCATCATCAAGGACCAAATGCTCTACGTGCAGGCAGCGGCCGGCGTGGTGGCCGACTCGGTGCCTGAGTTGGAATGGAAAGAAACCGAAGCCAAGGCGCGAGCGCTGCTGCGCGCCAGTGAGCTGGTGGAAGAGGGGTTGGAATGAGTCATCAAAATTTGGCTGGCCAAGAGTTTTTCCGCAGGGCCGACCCAAGGAAAAATGCGGCCCCCTCAGGGGGCAGCGCAGTACGCGCAGCGACAAGCGTGGGGGCTCTATGAAGATTTTGATGGTCGACAACTACGACTCGTTCACCTACAACATCGTGCAGTACTTCGGCGAGTTGGGCGCTGCGGTCACGGTGGTGCGCAACGACGAGATCACACTGGCCGACATCGCTGCGCACGCACCCACGCACCTGGTGATTTCGCCGGGCCCGTGTTCGCCGGCTGAGGCGGGCATTTCGGTGGCGGCGATCCAGCACTTTGCCGGTAAGCTGCCGATCCTTGGCGTGTGCCTGGGGCACCAGGCGATCGGCGCGGCCTTCGGCGGCAAGATCATTCGCGCTCAGCAACTGATGCACGGCAAGACCAGCGTGATCAGCACCACGCAGCAAGGTGTTTTTGCCGGTCTGCCGGCGCAGTTCACGGTGAACCGCTACCACTCGCTGGCCATCGAGCGCAGCTCATGTCCGGCCGAGCTTGAGCTCAGCGCCTGGACCGATGATGGCGAGATCATGGGTGTGCGGCACCGTAGCCTGCCGGTTCAAGGCCTGCAGTTTCACCCCGAGTCCATCCTCACTGAGCACGGTCATGCGATGCTCAAGAACTTCTTGCAATAAAGGCGCGCCATGAACGCAACCGTTGACCTGCGCAGCGACACCGTGACACGGCCAACAACCGCCATGCGTGCGGTCATGTTGGCCGCGCCTTTGGGTGATGATGTGTATGGCGATGACCCCTCCGTCAATGCCCTGCAAGAGCGCATCGCCGACATGTTGGGTTGTGAGGCGGCCTTGTTCATGCCCACCGGCACGCAAAGTAATTTGTGCGGCCTGATGGCCCATTGCCAGCGGGGCGACGAATACATCGTCGGTCAGTCGGCGCACACCTACCGTTATGAGGGCGGCGGTGCGGCGGTGCTGGGCAGCATCCAGCCGCAGCCGCTGGCGCTCAACGCCGCCGGCCAAATGGCGATGGCCGACATCGCCAGCGTTATCAAACCCGACGACTGTCACTTCGCCCGCACCCGGCTTTTATGCCTGGAAAACACCTGGAGCGGCTACCCCCTGCCCATGGACTATCTGGCGCAGACCACGGCCTTGGCACGCGGTCACGGGCTGGCAGTGCACCTGGACGGCGCGCGGCTGTTCAATGCGGCAGCTGCCAGCGTCCAATCTGGCGAGACCGTGGCGGCTGCGGCACGGCGCATTACCAGCCACTTTGACAGTGTGTCGGTGTGCTTTAGCAAGGGCCTGGGGGCGCCGGTGGGTTCGGCGCTGTGCGGCAGCAAAGAATTCATTGCCCGCGCCCATCGCGTGCGCAAGATGACCGGTGGCGGCATGCGCCAGACGGGCTTGCTGGCAGCGGCGGCGAGCCACGCGCTCGAGCACCACCTGGAGCGTCTGGCCGATGATCACGCCCTGGCGCAGCGCCTGGCCCTGGGCCTGCAGGGTATTGCCGGCTTGCAAGTGCGCTCGGCCCAAACCAATATCGTGTTTGTCGATGTGGCCGATGGCCAGGCCACGCACTTGCTGGCCTTTCTCAAAGCGCGGGGCGTGCTGGCCACCGGCCTCATTGGCCTGCGTTTCGTTACCCACCTGGATGTGGACGCCGCGGGCATTGACCGCGCTGTCGACGCGATCCGGGCTTTTTTCAGCCACGGTGGCGTACCCGCCAGCGTGCCGGCCTGATGTTTATCGGATTTGGCCGGAGGCTGGCCATGTCAGACAATCCGTATTGAGTCTTTTTGTCTTTTCAAATCAGCGTCGTACCTGAAAGCGTCACATGTCCTCTTTGTCCAAGATCACACCCCAGGAAGCGCTGCAGCGCAGCATCGAGCACCGTGAGATTTTTCATGACGAGATGCTTCACATCATGCGATTGATCATGAGTGGTGAGATGTCCCCCGTGATGATGGCCGCGCTCATCACCGGCTTGCGTGTGAAAAAAGAAACCATCGGTGAAATCACCGCAGCCGCGCAGGTCATGCGGGAGTTCTCGACCAAGGTCCATGTGGCCGATAAGAAACACTTGGTGGACATCGTCGGCACGGGCGGTGACGGCTCGCACACCTTCAACATCTCGACTTGCTCGATGTTCGTCGCAGCCGCCGCTGGCGCCAAAGTCAGCAAGCACGGCGGGCGCAGCGTCAGCAGCAAGTCGGGCAGCGCCGACGTGCTGGAAGCCTTGGGCCTGAACATCAATTTGCAGCCCGACGCCATTGCCCGCTGCATCGAAGAGGTCGGCGTCGGCTTCATGTTCGCGCCCAACCATCACCCGGCCATGAAAAACGTGGCGCCCATCCGCAAGGAGCTTGGCGTGCGCACCATCTTCAACATTCTGGGCCCGCTGACCAACCCGGCTGGCGCACCCCACATCCTGATGGGCGTGTTTCACTCAGACCTGGTCGGTATTCAAGTGCGCGCCCTGCAAAGGCTGGGCGCTGAGCATGCCTTGGTGGTCTACGGCAAAGACGGCATGGACGAAATCAGCCTGGGTGCCGCCACAGTGATCGGCGAGCTGAAAAACGGCGAGATCATCGAATACGAAATCCACCCCGAGGACTTTGGCCTGCCCATGGCCAGCAACCGTACCTTGCGCGTGGAAACGCCTGAGCAATCCAAGCAGATGCTGATGGGCGTGCTCAACGGTGAGCCCGGCGCCCCCAGTGACATCGTCGCGCTCAATGCCGGCGCAGCGCTTTATGCTGCCAATCTCACTGACAGCCTCCAGGGTGGCCTGGCGCTGGCGCGCGCTGCCATCAGTTCAGGCGCTGCACGCCGCAAGCTCGATGAGCTGGTGCTGGCCACGCACCGGGGCTGAAGCCCTGGCGAGCCCGACCTTCCCGACAATTTTTTGACCAACCCAACCCACCCACGACCATGAGCGACATTCTTGAAAAAATCGTTGCAGTCAAACGCCAGGAGGTCGCTGCCGCTCTGGCGCGCAAGCCCCTGAGTGCCATGAGGGCTGATGCCGAATCGCGGGTGCTCACACGCGACTTTGTGGGCGCCATGCGCGCCAAGATCGCTGCAGGCTTGCCGGCGGTGATCGCCGAAGTCAAAAAAGCCAGCCCTTCCAAGGGGGTGTTGCGCGCCGATTTCATTCCAGCCGAAATTGCGCAGAGCTATGCTGAACACGGCGCGGCCTGCCTGTCGGTGCTGACCGACCAGCAGTTTTTCCAGGGCAGCGTCGATTACCTGAAGCAGGCCCGCGCGTCTTGCGACCTGCCGGTTTTGCGCAAGGATTTCATGGTCGACCCCTACCAGGTCTATGAAGCGCGCGCCATGGGCGCAGACTGTATTTTGCTGATTGCCGCCTGTCTGGACGATGCCCAAATGCAGAGCCTGGAGGCGCTGGCGATGTCATTGGACATGGCCGTGCTGGTTGAGGTGCACGACGGGGCTGAGCTGCAGCGCGCGCTTCAATTGAAAACACCTTTGCTGGGCATCAACAACCGCAATCTCAAAACCTTCGACGTCTCGCTGGACACCACCTTGGGGCTGCTCAAAGACGTGCCTGCGGGCCATTTGCTGGTGACGGAGTCGGGCATCAGCACGGTAGCCGATGTGCAGCGCATGCGAGCGGCCGGAGTGCAAGCCTTTCTGGTCGGCGAGGTGTTTATGCGCGCCGATGAGCCGGGTCAGGCGCTGGCAGAGCTCTTTGCCTGATCTGCGCTTGCAAGGTTTGCTGTGGCCAAAAAAAGCAAGTTAGCTGAGACTGGCTCGCAGACAGACTTTGGTTTTGCAACGCCCGCCCCAGTGCCTGAGGCGCACAAGCGCCTGACGAGCTGGAACCCCGCCCATTGGCCGGCGGACCGCAGTTGGATGCCGCTGCTCAAGGCCTTCTGGGTCAGCCCGCCCGGGTTGGCGCTTGGTGACTTTGTGGCGCAGCGACTGGCCGCCGGCGCCGTCATTTACCCCGATCAGCCCTTGCACGCCTTGGAACTCACGGCCTTGCCGGGGGTTCGCGTTGTCCTTGTGGGCCAGGATCCGTACCACGGGCCTGATCAGGCCCACGGGCTGGCTTTTTCGGTGCAAGCCGGCCAGCGGGTGCCGCCCAGCTTGCGCAATATCTTCAGTGAAATTGAACGGGGCTTGCTGCCCCAGCCGGCACCCGGCGTTCAGGCCCGGGCGCCACGCAGTGGCGCGCTGGAGCCCTGGGCCCGGCAGGGCGTGCTCCTGCTCAACACCTGCTTGACGGTCGAATCTGGAGCACCCGGCAGCCACGCCAAACAAGGTTGGGAAGCGCTCACTGACGCAATAATCACCGCAGTTGCTGATTCTGAGACCCCGACGGTGTTCATGCTTTGGGGCGCTCATGCGCAGGCCAAACAGGATTTGATCGGGACCGGCCGGCATCTGGTGCTGACAGCCAACCATCCCTCCCCACTTTCTGCCCGCCGCCCACCCCGGCCATTTGTGGGTTGCGGCCATTTTTCCGCCGCCAACGCCTGGCTAAAGCAGCACGGTCGCGGGGCTGTTTTATGGTAGTTAACCAGCCGAAAACCGTGGCATAATCCGAGGTTCACTTGCTGGATGGGTGTCCGAGTGGTTAAAGGAGGCAGACTGTAAATCTGTTCGCTAACGCGTACGCTGGTTCGAATCCAGCCCCATCCACCAAATCTCGGGATGCGCCTCGGTTTTGCCTTTGATGCAGGGGTGAGCGGCTCGCCGCTGATTAAGTATTGGTTCGGGTTAGCGACAAGTCGGTGAGAAACAGAGCAGAGCTGCGGGAGTAGTTCAATGGTAGAACCCTAGCCTTCCAAGCTAATGACGCGGGTTCGATTCCCGTCTCCCGCTCCAGTTCTGGCCTTTTGTGAGGCATTGACCTCTAGGTTTTTGCTGTTTTTTGCCGGTGTGTTGTTTGGGTTTTGAGGTTGTTTTCGCAGTGGCCCATTTGGCTCAGTGGTAGAGCACTCCCTTGGTAAGGGAGAGGTCGCGGGTCCGATTCCCGCAATGGGCACCATATTTTGGAGCTGGCGCAGCGTCAAATTCGTTGTCGCCAGACGGTTTAACAGGTTTTTTGTAACTTCTCGGAGTTGAAAATGGCAAAAGAAAAATTCGCACGAACCAAGCCCCACGTCAACGTTGGCACGATTGGCCACGTTGACCACGGCAAGACCACATTGACAGCGGCCATCACGACTGTGTTGGCAGCCAAATTTGGCGGCACCGCCAAGGGTT
>CAXNEG010000052.1:0-9273 GCA_964201305.1 Polaromonas sp. | reverse complement strand
GCCCTGATCATGACCGCACGCGCACATTGGTTTACCGATGACGTGCCTGCTGCTCAAGAGCAATGATCATGGAGGCCGCACGGAAACCCAATTATGTCCAGTACCACCACCGTCGCTGAATTCGCAGCTGAACTCAATAAACCCACCGCCACTCTGATCGAGCAATTGACCAGCGCGGGTGTCGCCAAAGCGCAAGCTGACGACAAATTGTCCGAATCGGACAAGCAAAAACTCCTGAGCTATTTGCAATCCAGCCATGGCACTGCCAGCACTGAGCGCAAAAAAATCACTCTGGTCAAGAAGTCGACCACTGAAATCAAGCAGGCTGACGCCACTGGCCGTGCCCGCACCATTCAGGTGGAGGTGCGGAAAAAACGTACTTTCGTCAAACGCGACGACATCACCGACCAAGCGGCCGAAGCCGCAACCTCTGCCGTTGAAGCTCAGGCCGCAGAAGCAGAAAATGCCGATCTGATCCGCCGTGAAGACGAAGCCAATCGCAATGCTGAGCAGTTGCGCCTGCAAGAAGATGCTTTGGCAGAAAAGCGTCGTTTACGCGAGTTGCAAGACGAAAAAGATGTGCAAAGCGCTAAAGAAGCGGCTGATGCCGCGCAAATTGCGCCGTCTGACCCACAAGATGAGCCCGCTAAGGGAGTCAAAAAACCGGGTAAAGCAGGTGCTAAACCCGTGGTTGGCTCGCGCGTGTTCCCGGACAAAGACGAGCTGTCTGCAGCCGTTGCCGCATCCAATGAACTGATCGCGGCAGATCAAGCGGCCAAAGCCGCCAGCGCTAGCGCCGGACAAGCAGCGGTCAAAGCCAAGGCCACGGCCGAATTCCAGGCCGACGCGGCCAAAGCGCAAGAGCTTCAAGACCGCCGCAAACACGCTGAATCAGAGGCTGCCGGTATCCGCGCCATGATGAGCGCGCCCAAACGCACATTAGTGCCTCATGCCGACCCCAAACTCGCGATCAAAGGCACGCTGCACAAGCCTGCTGTCGTGCCTGGTGCACCCACCAAAGCCGCAGTCAAATCCGCAGCCCCTACAGCCACGGGCGGCGCTGCGGGCAAAAAAGAAGTCAAGTCGGAAAACCTCTCTTCGACCTGGAAAGACGAAGCGGCAAAGAAAAAAGAACTCAAAACCCGTGGTGCAACACCTGTCCCGGGCCGTGGTAACTGGCGCACAGGCCCGCGTGGCCGTCGCTCCGGTGACCGCGATGCGCGCCCTGACTCCAACTTTGTGGCACCGTCAGAGTTCAAGGTGATTGAAGTTCACGTGCCCGAAACCATCACGGTATCTGAGCTCTCCCACAAAATGAGTGTGAAATCGTCAGAAGTGATCAAACACCTGATGAAACTCGGACAGATGGTCACCATCAACCAGCCGCTGGACCAGGATACTGCCATGATCGTGGTGGAAGAAATGGGCCACAAGGCGGTCACCGCCGCGCTGGATGATCCTGAAGCATTCACTGACGAGGACGTGCAAGGCCAGCAGGCCGAAGCCCTGCCTCGCGCACCGGTGGTCACGGTCATGGGGCACGTTGACCATGGCAAGACCTCGTTGCTTGACTACATCCGCACCGCCAAAGTGGCGGCCGGTGAAGCCGGTGGCATTACCCAGCACATTGGCGCTTACCATGTGGAAACACCGCGCGGCATGGTGTCCTTTCTGGACACGCCGGGTCACGAGGCTTTCACGGCCATGCGTGCCCGTGGCGCGCAGGCCACTGACATCGTGATTTTGGTGGTTGCAGCGGACGACGGCGTGATGCCGCAAACCCGCGAAGCCATCAAGCATGCGAAAGCGGCTGGCGTTCCTATCGTTGTCGCGATCAACAAGATCGACAAGCCCGACGCCAATCTGGACCGCGTCAAAGGCGAGTTAGTGGCTGAAGAAGTGATACCCGAAGAGTTTGGCGGCGACGTACCCTTTGTGGGTGTGTCCGCGCGCACCGGGGCCGGCATTGATGCTTTGCTCGAACAGGTGCTGCTGCAAGCCGAAGTGCTTGAGCTGCGTGCACCGGTTGACGCCCTGGCCAAGGGACTGGTCATTGAAGCCCAGCTCGACAAGGGTCGCGGCCCCGTGGCTACTGTGCTGATTCAGTCCGGCACACTCAAGACCGGCGACGTGGTGTTGGCAGGTTCTACCTTTGGCCGCGTTCGCGCGATGCTCGATGAGAACGGCAAGACCATCAAGACGGCGGGACCATCGATACCGGTAGAAATTCAAGGTTTGACCGAAGTCCCGCAAGCCGGCGACGAGTTCATGGTCATGACCGACGAGCGACGTGCCCGTGAGATCGCCACCTACCGTGCGGGCAAGTTCCGTAACACCAAACTGGCCAAGCAACAGGCCGCCAAGCTCGAGAATATGTTCTCGGATATCGGTGGCGGCGAAGTCAAGATGTTGCCGATCATCATCAAGGCCGATGTCCAGGGCTCTCAAGAAGCGCTGGCGCAGTCACTGCTTAAACTGTCGACCGACGAGGTCAAAATTCAGCTCGTCTACTCTGCTGTTGGCGGAATTTCGGAGTCGGACGTCAACCTGGCCATTGCCTCCAAAGCAGTGCTGATCGGTTTCAACACACGTGCTGACGCTCAAGCCCGCAAACTGGCTGAAAACAATGGTATCGACATTCGTTACTACAACATCATTTATGACGCTGTGGACGAGCTACGCGCCGCCATGTCGGGCATGTTGACACCGGAGAAGAAAGAGGAAGTCATCGGCAATGCTGAGATTCGCCAGGTCTTCAAGGTCAGCAAGATCGGCTCGATTGCCGGTTGCATGGTCACTGCCGGAGTGGTTCGCCGCAACGCGCGCATTCGCCTTTTGCGCGAAAACGTGGTCATCTTCACAGGTGAGCTCGACTCGCTGAAGCGTTTCAAGGACGATGCGCGCGAAGTCAAGGAAGGCTTCGAGTGCGGCTTGAATATCAAAGGTTACAACGACATCCAAGTTGGAGACATCCTGGAGTTCTTTGAGATCCGCGAAGTGGCCAGGACGCTCGAGGTCTGAAGCGAGCGCTGATGGTGGCGCGGCCTCAAGCAGGCCTCAGGGCGTGTTTGTCACGCGCCTGCCATCAACACCCGGTAACCTTTTTTATTTTCAATGCGTAAGAAATCTTCCACCCCGAACCGCGGTTTTCGCGTTGCCGACCAGATCCAGCGTGATCTGACAGAGCTGATCGCGCGCGAGTTAAAAGATCCGCGGGTGGGCATGGTCACTGTGCAGTCGGTCGAGGTCACCCCTGATTACGCGCATGCCAAGGTGTATTTCAGCGTATTGGTGGGCGATCCCAAAGAGTGTGAAGAAGCACTCAACCAGGCGGCTGGCTTTTTACGTAATGGCCTTTTTAAGAAATTGATGATCCACACCGTGCCTACTTTGCACTTTGTGTTTGACCGCACCACTGAGCGCGCTTCCGACATGAATGCCTTGATTGCCAAGGCTGTTTCCTCCCGCGCCCAAGACGACTGACCCACGCGCCGTTGCCCTTTGACAGGTTCAGGGTTAACGGTGCTGCCGGGTGCAGCCCAGGCTGTGCCCCGAGCCTGTCGAAATATATGACGCTTACCATCAACCCTCGGCAGAAAATTAAGCGACGTCCCGTTCACGGCGTGCTTTTGCTCGACAAGCCTTTAGGTTTGTCCAGTAACCAGGCTTTGCAAAAAGCCAAGTGGTTGATGCGCGCCGAAAAAGCTGGGCACACCGGCACCCTGGATCCGCTGGCCACAGGCGTGTTGCCGCTGTGTTTTGGCGCTGCCACCAAATTCAGCCAGATGCAGCTGGAAGCCGACAAAACCTACGAGGCTGTATTGCTACTTGGGCAAAAGACCAGCACGGCCGATGCGGAAGGCGATGTGATCGAAACCCGCGATGTACCGCAGATCACCCCGGCGTTGCTGGAGCAACTCACGCAGCAGTTCACTGGTGAACAGTCGCAAGTGCCGCCCATGTACTCAGCCTTGAAAAAAAACGGCAAGGCGCTTTATGAATATGCACGCGCCGGCCAGGCAATCGAGCGCGAAGCGCGCCACGTCGTGATCCATTCTCTGCACTTGAGCGTGGCCCATGATGACCGCGCGCCCGCGGCCATTCGCGCCATCGTGCATTGCAGCAAAGGCACCTACATCCGCACACTGGGCGAGGACATTGGAGAAGTCATCGGTTGCGGTGCGCATCTGGGCTTTTTACGCCGCATTGAGACCGGTGGATTCAAAGACAGCCAATGCGTAAGCCTGCCGGCTCTGGAAGCCATGAACGAAGCCGAGCGAGATGCTTGCCTTCTCGCACCTCAGTCGCTGGTCGCAGGCAGTCCCAGCGTCAGTCTTGATGCTGCTGACGCCGGCCGATTTCTCAGCGGGCTGCGCCGGCGGGGGGAACCTGGCCGATGGGGTGCTGAAAACCAGCCGCTTGTGCAGGTGTTTGGCAGTGAGCCCCACGCATTTTTAGGCACCGCCCATGTGACGGCCAACGAATTGATCCCTGAGCGTTTGCTCAGCCCCATAGAAGTTCAGGACATGCTGCAAACCGCAGCATCGGCGAGTCCGGCGCTTCATTCTCACGAACCCCCAGCCTTGACCTGACGCCTGTACAGACCGTCAAGACAAAACAGTTTTTAGAAAATTTAGAAGTTTTAGAAAGCGAACCATGACCATTAAACAGATCCGCAACATTGCCATCATTGCCCACGTTGACCATGGCAAAACCACCATGGTCGACCAACTGCTGCGCCAGTCCGGCACTTTCGCAGAGCACGAAAAAGTGGTTGACACTGTGATGGACAACAACGCCATTGAAAAAGAGCGTGGCATCACGATCCTGGCAAAAAACTGCGCTGTGACCTGGGAAGGTACGCACATCAATATCGTTGACACGCCCGGCCACGCCGACTTCGGCGGTGAAGTCGAGCGTGCACTGTCGATGGTGGACGGTGTGGTGTTGCTGATCGACGCTCAGGAAGGCCCCATGCCGCAAACGCGCTTCGTGACCAAGAAGGCCCTGGCCCTGGGTCTGAAACCCATTTTGGTGGTCAACAAGGTCGACAAGCCCGGTGCCCGCCCTGATTTCGTGGTCAACGCTGCGTTTGACTTGTTCGACAAATTGGGCGCTACCGACGAACAGCTCGACTTCCCGGTCGTCTACGCATCAGGCATCAACGGCTGGTCTTCGATGGAAGAGGGCGCACCCGGTGAGCAGTGGGGGCCCGACATGTCGGCCCTGTTCAACACCGTGCTCAATCACGTGCCGGCCCAAAAAGGTGACCCGGAAGCACCTTTGCAACTGCAAATTTCTGCACTTGATTTCTCGACCTTTGTCGGTCGCATCGGCGTTGGCCGTATCAGCCAAGGCACGATCAAGCCCATGATGGACGTGGTGGTGATGGAAGGCCCGGACGGCAAAGCAGTCAAAGGCCGTATCAACCAGGTGTTGACCTTCCAGGGTCTGGAGCGTGTGCAAGCCACCGAAGCCGGCCCCGGCGAGATTGTGCTGATCAACGGCCTGACCGACATCGGCATCGGCGTGACCATCACAGACCCGACGTCCCCGATGCCGCTGCCTATGCTCAAGGTCGATGAGCCAACGCTGACCATGAACTTTTGCGTCAATACCAGCCCGCTGGCCGGCCGTGAAGGCAAGTACGTTACCAGCCGCCAGATCTGGGACCGTCTGCAAAAAGAGTTGCAACACAACGTGGCGCTGCGCGTCAAAGAAACCGGCGAAGAAGGTATTTTTGAAGTGATGGGCCGGGGCGAATTGCACCTGACCATCCTCTTGGAAAACATGCGCCGTGAAGGCTATGAGCTGGCCGTGTCCAAACCACGCGTGGTATTCCGTGACGTCAAGGGTGAAAAGCACGAGCCTATCGAGCTGGTCACGGCCGACATCGAAGAGCAGCACCAGGGCGGCGTGATGCAAGCCCTGGGCGAGCGCAAGGGCGAGCTGGTGAACATGGAGCCGGACGGCCGTGGCCGTGTGCGCCTCGAGTACCGCATTCCTGCGCGTGGCCTGATTGGTTTTACCAATGAATTTTTAAACTTGACCCGTGGTTCAGGCCTGATCTCCAACATCTTTGACAGCTACGAAGCCCACAAGGGTGACATTGGCGGGCGCAAGAACGGCGTGCTGATTTCTATGGATGCCGGTGAAATTTTCACCTACGCCCTGGGCAAGCTCGACGACCGCGGTCGCATGTTCGTCAAGGCCAACGATCCGGTGTACGAAGGCATGATTGTGGGCATCCACAGCCGTGACAACGATCTGGTGGTGAACGCCACGCGCACCAAGCAGCTGACCAACTTCCGCGTATCCGGCAAGGAAGACGCGATCAAGATCACGCCGCCTATCGATTGCACGCTGGAGTATGGTGTTGAATTCATCGAGGACGACGAGTTGGTGGAAATCACGCCCAAGTCCATCCGCCTGCGCAAGCGGCACCTGACGGAGAGCGAGCGCAAACGCGCCGGTCGTTAAACCCCCAGACTGAAACTCCGGAATGAAACTGACTCACAGTCGCGCCGTCTTGCTGATGGTGGCAATTGCGTTCATGTGGTCGATTGCAGGGGTGGTAACGCGTCATCTGGAGAGCGCTCGCAGCTTTGAGGTGACGTTCTGGCGCAGCTTTTTCACCTTGCTGTCTTTGCTGGTGATATTGCCGCTGTTTCAAGGCCGTGAGGTTTTTTCGCGTATTCGTCACGGCGGTCGTGCACTTTGGATCTCCGGCGTTTGCTGGAGCTTCATGTTCACGGCCTTCATGATGGCGCTGACCCTGACCTCTGTGGCGAATGTGTTGGTGACACTGGCCGTCGGCCCTTTTTTAACCGCGCTGTTGGCGCGTGTGGTCATTGGCCACCGTATTGCCATGCGCACCGGGTTGGCGATTGCCGTCGCCGGGTTGGGCATAGCCTGGATGTTTGCCGGGGATTTACAAGCCAACGGCGATGGGTCTCAGCTGGCCGGCACCCTGGTCGCGCTGCTGGTGCCCATGGCCGGCGCCGTCAACTGGACGGTGGTGCAGCGCAGCCAGGCGCAAGGCGACAAGGTTGATCTGGTGCCGGCTGTGATGGTCGGCGCCTTCATTTCATCGCTGGTGACTTTGCCACTGGCGCTGCCACTCACAGCCACGGCGCACGACATTGCTTTGCTGGCCATGCTGGGCTTGGTGCAATTGGCCATTCCTTGCGTGCTGTCGGTGCGCTGTGCCAGTGTGCTCAAAGCACCTGAAATCGCATTACTGGCTTTGCTGGAAATTATTTTTGGTATTTTGCTGGCCTGGTTGGGTGCCGGCGAGGTGCCTGGCACCAATGTGCTGACCGGCGGTGCGCTGGTCCTGGGCGCACTGCTGGCCAATGAATTGTTCGGCTGGCGACAACGCAGCTGATGCGACTCACAGCAAGGACATGCAAGAACACTTGAACACAGCTGAGCCGGCCGAACATGTTCGGGTCGAGCGCCAAGGTCATGCAGGCCTCATCACCCTGAACCGGCCTAAGGCACTCAATGCCATGTCGCTGGGCATGGTGCGTGCGCTCAAGACTGCGCTTGAAGCTTTTGCAAAAGATCACGGCGTTCAAGTGGTGGCCATTCGAGGCAGCAACAAGCTGGGCAAACCCGGCTCGCCTGAAAGCCTTTTTGGCGGCTTTTGTGCAGGCGGAGACATACGCTACTTTCATCAGGCCGCGTTGGCCGGCGACACTTCACTGGATGATTTTTTCACCGAAGAGTACCGGCTCAACCACCTGATCCACCATTACCCCAAACCATTTGTCGCCTTCATGGACGGCGTAGTGATGGGCGGCGGCATGGGCATCAGCCAAGGTGCGAGCCTGCGTCTGGTGACCGAGCACACACGCATGGCCATGCCTGAAACTATCATCGGCCTGTTTCCCGATGTGGGCGGCGGTTACTTTCTCAGCCGTTGTCCCGGCCACATCGGCGAATACCTGGCACTCACGGGCGAAGTGATTGCGGCGCAACAAGCTCTTCAATACGGTCTGGCAGACGTGCAAATCGAAGCCGCGCAACAAGCCGCTTTGTGGGCGGCACTGGGTACGCAAACCTTTGCAAATCGTGCACAGGTAGAAGAATGGCTGGCCTTGCAGGTCGGCTCTAAAAATACTGCGTTGATCAGGCCCGATGCCCACATTGACGGCTTTTTCTCGCTGCTGCGCGTCAAGCACATCGTGGACGCACTTGAAAAAGCCAAAGACGACCGCTGGGCGCAAAAAACAGCAGCCCTTTTGCGCAAACGCTCACCCTTGATGCTGCATGTCACCTTGGAGCAAATTCGCCAAGCCCGCCAGATGAGCCTCGACGACGATTTGCGCATGGAGCGCGACATGGTTCACCACTGTTTCCATGACCGCCCGGGCACCGCCAGTGAAACCGTCGAAGGCATACGGGCCTTGGCCGTAGACAAAGATTACGCGCCCAAATGGAATCCGGCACGCATAGAAGACGTCAAGCCGGGCATGGCGGATGCTTTCTTTGTCAGCCCCTGGGCCAAAGAATCGCATCCCTTGAAAGCACTTAAACGCGCTGAATAAAAACATGGACCTTTGCAGAAAGGGCCAGCTTGAGATTCAGCGGTTTTTGGACTTCATGGCCCTCTCGACCTCGCGTTTGCCTTCGCGGTCCTTGATGGTGTCGCGCTTGTCATGCTCGCCTTTGCCTTTGGCCAGGCCGATTTCGCATTTCACGCGGCCGTTTTTCCAGTGCATGTTCAAAGGTACCAAGGTAAAGCCTTTTTGCTCCACCTTGCCCATCAGGCGTTTGATCTCATCTTTGTGCAGCAGCAGCTTTTTGGTGCGGATCGAGTCCGGCCGGACATGGGTGGAGGCGGTGCCTAAGGGGTTGATCTGGCAGCCGATGATAAAAACTTCACCATTACGGATCACCACGTAGCCGTCGGTGAGTTGCACCTTGCCTTCGCGCACCGACTTGACCTCCCAGCCTTCGAGCACCATGCCGGCTTCAAAACGCTCTTCAATGTGATAGTTGAAGTTGGCTTTTTTGTTGTCCGCAATGCGCACAGCCGCAGCCGCCGCTTTGGGCGACAGCTTGGCTTCGGGCTTAGCGGGTTTGCCGCTAGAGGCCGCAGCGGGTTTTTTAGAGGAGCTAGCTTCTTTGGTGGCCATGGCAAATAGGTGAGGGCGCGATCGACTCATACAATTGCAAGCCGCACAGCATTGTATGAAAACCGTTCACAAGTCCGTCCTCATCTGGTACAGCGCCGAAGAAATGTTCGCGCTGGTCACCGATGTGCCC
>CAXNEG010000051.1:0-9347 GCA_964201305.1 Polaromonas sp. | reverse complement strand
CGCCAGCAGGAGCCCGAACGGGGTGCCGTGTCGGGCTCTTTTATTGGCGCCAGAATTTCCGACATACGAAGAAGGTCATCAGGAATGGAATTTTTCATCATCTCGATGCTCAATGGTCTGAGCTACGGGCTGCTGCTTTTTATGCTCAGTTCAGGGCTGACCCTGATTTTCAGCATGATGGGCGTACTCAATTTTGCGCATGCCAGTTTTTACATGCTGGGCGCCTACATCGGCTACAGCATTTCGCGCTTTACCGGCTTTTGGCCGGCGCTGCTACTGGCACCACTTGCGGTGGGCGTGTTGGGCGCGCTTTTTGAAAGAGTTTTTTTGCGCCGTGTGCACAAGTTCGGTCATGTGCCGGAGCTGCTCATCACCTTCGGCATGTCTTACGTGATCATTGAGCTGGTGCAGCTGGTATGGGGTCGCATTACGCTGGAGTTCAAGCCGCCGGCATCCTTGCAAGGGCCAGTTTTCACGCTGGTCAATGACGGTGTCAAAGGCATCAGCTTGCTGTGGGGCGCAGCGCCCGCCGATGTCTGCAGCGCAGCCGATGCGGCTGTGCGTGTGGTGTGCTCGCCTTTTCCGGCCACCCGCGGCTTCATGATGCTGGTGGCGCTGGTGATGCTGGGTGCCGTCTGGTTGATGCTGACGCGCACGCGCATCGGTCTGGTGATTCAGGCTTCGCTGACGCACCCCGAGGCCGTCCAATCACTGGGGCACAACGTTCCCCGGGTCTTCATGCTGGTTTTTGGTGCAGGCTCTGCCTTGGCGGGCCTCGCCGGCGTGATTGGCGGCAGCACTTTCCTGACCGAGCCGGCGATGGCGGCCGCCGTGGGCTCGGTTATTTTTGTGGTGGTGGTGGTCGGTGGTTTGGGCTCGCTGTCTGGCGCGTTTTTAGCCTCTGTCCTCATTGGCGTGTTGCAGACTTTTGCCGTGGCCATGGACCATTCCCTGGCCAGCCTGGCACAACAATGGGGGCTGAGCCTGGGGCCTGCCAGCTTAGGCAACTCCTACCTCAAGCTCACCTTGGCGCAGGTCGCGCCCATCTTGCCCTATCTTTTTCTGGTGCTGATACTGATCTTCAGGCCGCGTGGCTTGCTGGGTAAGCGGGAAGGCTGAACCTGTGAGCACCCAATACGAATACAAACCAGCCAACGTCGGGCGCTGGTTGATCTGGAGCCTGTTTGCACTGGTGCTGGCAGGTGCGCCGCATATTTTTACAAGCGGTTTGGGCACCACGGTGCTCACGCAAATGGGCATTGCCATCATCGCCTGCCTGTCCTACAACATACTGCTGGGGCAGGGCGGCATGCTCAGCTTTGGCCATGCGGTCTACACCGGCCTGGGTGCTTTTTTGACCATGCATGCCCTCAACCGCATTGGTGAAGGTCTGCCGCTGCCGGTATCACTGTTGCCCTTGGTGGGCGGTCTTGCGGGCATTGGCTTTGCGGTCTTGTTCGGTTATGTGAGTACGCGCAAGTCCGGAACCACCTTTGCCATGATCACTTTGGGTTTGGGGGAACTGGTGTTTGCCTTGTCACTCATGATCCCGGAGTTTTTTGGTGGCGAGGGCGGTGTCTCGGGCAACCGTGTTGTCGGGCCAGTGCGTGCGGGCATCAGCTTTGGCCCGCCACTCCAAGTTTACTACTTGATTGCGGTCTACACATTTTTGTCTGTGGCTGCCATGTTCGCTTTCACGCGTACGCCGCTGGGCCGCATGCTCAACGCGGTACGTGACAACCCGGAGCGGGTCGAGTTTGTGGGCTACAACACCCGCATGGTCCGCTACATCGCCTTTATTCTGGCCGGTTTTTTTGCCGGCATTGCGGGCGGTTTGGGTGCGTTGAACTTTGAGATTGTGACAGCCGAAGTGGTGGGAACGGCTCGCTCCGGGGCTTATTTGCTGTTTACCTTTTTGGGTGGAGCGACCTTCTTTTTCGGCCCCATCATTGGCGGCATTTTGATGGTGCTGGCCTTTGTTCTTTTGTCTGAATTCACCAAAGCCTGGCTTTTGTACCTGGGCCTGATCTTCATTTTCATGGTCATGTATGCACCCGGCGGTATTGCCAGCCTGATCATGATGAACCTGCGCTTGGCCAAATACGGTCGATTGAGACAAATTTGGGTCAGTTATCTGGGTCTGGGCGTTTGCGCTGGGGTTGTGCTGACCGGTGCGGCGGTCTTGATTGAGATGGTTTACCACTTGCAACTGGGCAGCGCCGTGGGCCCGCAACTGCAGTTTTTAGGTTTGTCATTCAATGTCAGTGACATGAACAGCTGGTTCGGTTCGGTCTTTGTCATGCTGACCGGTTTGGGCTTTTTTGAACTGCTGCGCCGGCAGTTCTTGCGCGAATGGAGTGACATTCAGGAGCGCATCGAAGAAGACACGAAGGGCCGGGATCTCCTATGAGCCAGACCCCTGCGCACTTTTCACTCGAGCTCAAAGACCTGCGCAAGAGCTTTGGTAAAACTGAAATCATCCGCGGCGTCAACCTGGCCGTACGCCCCGGCGAGCGGATCGGCATCATCGGGCCCAACGGCGCCGGCAAGTCGACCTTGTTCAACTTGATCAGCGGCCGCTTTGCGCCCAGCAGCGGTCAAGTGTTGCTCAATGGTCAGCGCATTGACGGCCAACAACCCTATGAGATCAACCGTGCGGGACTGAGCCGCAGCTTTCAGATCACCCATGTTTTTCCCAAGCTCAGCGTGTATGAAAACCTGCGCTGCGGCCTGCTTTGGAGCATGGGCTACAAGTACAGTTTCTGGAAGTTTCTGGCCGATCTGAAGGATGCGAATGAACGCACCCTGGACTTGATGAGCATGATCAAGCTGGACAGAAAACGTGACATGCTGGCCGCTAATCTCACCTATTCTGAGCAGCGCGCCCTGGAGATTGGCATCACGATTGCAGGCGGTGCCCCTGTCATTTTGCTGGATGAACCTACCGCCGGCATGAGCCGCAGCGAAAGCAGAGATTTTGTCCGCCTGATCAAAGAGGTCACTGTCGGCAAAACTTTGTTGACGGTTGAGCATGACATGGGCGTGGTGTTTGGCCTGGCCGACAAAATCGCCGTTGTGGTTTACGGCGAGGTGATTGACTTTGATTTGCCCGAGAATGTGCGCGCCAATCCGCGCGTTCAAGAGGCTTACCTGGGGTCGGTTGTTGCTGACGCGCAAAGTGGGGGGCACTGAGCATGCTCAAAGTTGAGAACCTTCAAGCCTTTTACGGCAAAAGTCATGTGCTGCATGGCATCAGCTTTACCCTGCAGCCTGGTGAAATTGTGGCCTTGCTGGGGCGCAACGGCTCGGGTCGATCCACCACGGCCAAAGCCATCATGGGTCTGGTGGATTGCACGGGTGACATCGTCTGGAAGGGCCGGCAGTTGGCTGGTTTGCGTAGTTTTGAAGTGGCTCACGCAGGCATTGGCTACGTGCCAGAAAACCGCGATATTTTTCCGACACTGAGCGTGCACCAAAACCTGCTGCTTGGCCAAAAGCGCAGCGGCAAGCCAAGCCAATGGAGCTTTGAGGACATGTACAAGATGTTTCCACGCTTGCGTGAACGCCAACACACCGAAGCCGGTGTGTTGTCTGGCGGCGAGCAGCAAATGCTGACACTGTGCCGCACCTTGATGGGTGATCCGGATTTGATCATCATTGACGAACCGACTGAAGGCCTGGCGCCGAAAATCGTTGAACAAGTCGGTGAGTTTTTAGGAACGCTGAAAGCGCGTGGCGTCTCTGTTTTGTTGATTGAGCAAAAGCTCACCATTGCCATGGCGATTTCAGACCGCGTCTTGGTGATGGGACATGGCCGCCTTGTTTTTGAGGGCAGCCCTGATGCCTTGCGCGCCGATGCGAACACCCGTCAGGAATGGCTTGAGGTTTAGGCTTTAGCGCTGGTCTTGCAAGCGGGCCTAGGTTCGTACAATACCGAAAAAGAACACTCGTTCTATTTACGAAAGAACTTCCATATGACAGCGCATTACAAAGTTCTCGGCAGCGTGGCGGTCATCACGCTCGACAACCCGCCAGTCAATGGCCTGGGCATGGTCACACGTCGAGCCGTCACTGACGCACTGCAGCAGGCCAATGCTGATGCTGGCGTGCAGTCCATCGTCATCACCGGCGCCGGCAAGGCTTTTTCGGGCGGGGCCGACATCAAGGAATTTGGCACCGACAAGGCGATGGCCGAGCCCAATTTGCTCAGCGTGATCCTGGCCATTGAGAACTCGGCCAAGCCGGTGGTGGCTGCGATTCACTCGGTCTGCATGGGTGGCGGGCTGGAGCTGGCGCTCGGTTGCCACTACCGCATTGCTGCGCCGGGCTGCAGCGTGGCCTTGCCCGAAGTCAAGCTTGGCATCTTGCCGGGTGCTGGCGGCACGCAGCGCCTGCCGCGCGCCTTGGGCGTGGAGCCGGCGCTCAACATGATCGTGAGTGGCGAGTCCGTGAAAAGCGAATTGCTGGCCATGGTGCCCGGCCAGAAACTCTTTGACAAGATGGCAGCGTCCGTGGACACCCTGGCCGCAGAAGCCCTGGCCTTGGCCCAGGAAATGGCCGCCGTGAGGCCGCTGCCGCTGGTACGCAGCCTGACCTGCCAGCATCCGCAAGGTAAGGCTTTCTTTCAGTTTGCGCGAAATATGGTCAAGGGCATGGCCAAAAACTACCCGGCCCCCGCCAAGTGCGTGGACGCCGTGGAAGCTGCCACCCAGAAAAAATTTGCCGACGGCATGCTGTTTGAGCGCGAGCTCTTCATCAACCTGATGTGGACCCCTGAAAGCCGTGCCCTGCGCCACTTGTTCATGGCCGAGCGCGCTGCCTCCAAGATTGCCGATGTACCTTCAGACACGGCCAAGCGGGACATCCAGTCCATCGCCGTCATTGGCGCCGGCACCATGGGCGGCGGCATTGCCATGAACTTTCTCAATGCCGGCATGCCCGTCAAACTGCTCGAGATGAAGCAGGACGCGCTGGACCGCGGCATCGCGACCATTCGCAAAAACTACGAAGCGCAGGTCAAAAAAGGCAAGCTCAAGCAAGACAAGTACGAGCAACGCATGAGCTTGCTGAGCACCACGCTCAGCTATGACGACCTCAAGGCCGCCGACATGGTGATCGAAGCGGTGTTTGAAGAGATGAGCGTCAAAGAAAAAGTCTTCAAGGAACTCGACCGCGTCATGAAGCCCGGTGCCATCCTGGCCTCCAACACTTCCACGCTGGACGTCAACCAGATTGCAGCTTTCACAAAGCGGCCGCAAGACGTGGTCGGCCTGCACTTTTTCAGTCCGGCCAACGTGATGAAGCTGCTCGAAGTGGTGCGCGCAGCTCAAACCGGCAAGGACGTCATGGCCACGGTCATGGCTGTGGCTAAGAAGATCAAAAAAACTGCGGTGGTGTCCGGCGTCTGCGACGGCTTCATCGGCAACCGCATGATCGAGCAGTACGGCCGCCAGGGCGGCTTTCTGCTGGACGAAGGCTGCACCCCTGCGCAGGTGGACAAGGCCATGGAAAAGTTCGGCATGGCCATGGGCCCGTTTCGCATGGGCGACCTGGCCGGCAACGACATCGGCTGGGCGATTCGCAAGCGCCGCTACACAGAAAAGCCTGGCATGACATACAGCAAAACCGCTGACTTGCTTTGTGACAAAGGCCGCTTCGGCCAAAAAACCGGTGCCGGCTGGTATGACTATTTGCCCGGCAAACGCGACGCCATTCCCAATGCCGAGGTGGTGGCCATGATCGACGCGCACCGTCAATCGCTGGGCATCACGCCGCGCAAAATTTCTGACGAAGAGATCGTGCAACGCCTGGTCTTTAGTCTGGTCAACGAGGCCGCTCAAATTCTGGAAGAAGGCATTGCCGCCAAAGCCGGAGACATCGACATCGCCTATGTATTTGGCTATGGCTTTCCGGCCTACCGCGGCGGCCCCATGAACTATGCCAACGAAGTGGGCCTGTTCAATGTGGTTCAGGCCATGCAGCGCTTTGCGCAGAACCCGCTGGACGACGCGGCCTTCTGGCAACCAGCCCCGCTGCTGGCGCGCCTGGTTGCTGCCGGTAAGAGCTTCAACTGAACCCTCTCGGGCCCATCAGTCTTCAATAAATTCGAGAGAATGCCATGACCTCAGCTGTGATTGTTTCTACCGCCCGCACCCCTCTGGCCAAAAGCTGGAAGGGTTCCTTCAACATGACGCATGGCGCCACGCTTGGCGGCCACGCCGTTGAGCACGCCATGGCCCGCGCCGGCATTGTGCCCGGCGAAGTCGATGACGTCATCATGGGCTGCGCCACGCCCGAAGGCGCCACCGGCGCCAACATCGCCCGCCAAGTCGCGCTGCGCGCCGGCTGTCCGGTGACGGTGTCGGGCATGACAGTCAACCGCTTTTGCTCATCGGGCCTGCAAACCATTGCGCTGGCGGCGCAGCGGGTGGTGGCCGGCGAGGCCGACATTTACGTGGCTGGTGGTGTCGAAAGCATCTCCTGCGTGCAGCAGGAAATGAACACCCACATGCTGGCCGACAGCTGGCTGGCCAAGAACAAGCCCGAGATCTACTGGAACATGTTGCAAACGGCAGAGCAGGTGGCCAAACGCTATGGCATTTCCCGCGAGCGCATGGACGCTTACGGCGCTGTCAGCCAGCAAAAGGCAACGGCCGCGCAAGCCGCTGGCTTGTTTGAAGCCGAGATCGCGCCCATCACCGTGATCGCCGGTTTTGTCGATCCGGTCATGGGCATGAGCACGCGCAAAGTCACGGTCAGCCAAGACGAGGGTATCCGCGAAGGCACCACCGCCGAAGGCATCAGCGGCATCAAGCCCGCCGTGCCGGGCGGCGTCATTGCCGCCGGCAACGCCAGCCAGTTTTCAGACGGCGGCGGCGCTGTGGTGGTGATGCACGAAGCCGTGGCCGAACGCAAAGGCCTGAAACCCCTAGGCCGCTTTTTGGGCTTTGCCGTGGCCGGATGCGAGCCCGACGAAATGGGCATCGGCCCGGTCTTCGCCATACCCAAGGTGCTGGCCAAGCTGGGCCTCAAGGTCAGCGACATCGACCTGTGGGAGCTCAACGAAGCCTTTGCCGTGCAAGTGCTTTACTGCGCCGACAAGCTGGGCATCCCGATGGACAAGCTCAACGTCAACGGAGGCGCCATCGCAGTCGGCCACCCCTACGGCGTGACCGGCCAGCGCCTGACCGGTCACGCGCTCATTGAAGGTAAACGCCGCGGCGCCAAACGTGTGTGCGTGACCATGTGCATTGGCGGTGGCATGGGGGCTGCAGGAGTTTTCGAAGTGCTTTGAGTGGCTTACTTTTTAGCTGCCATTTGGAAATGCCTAAGATGGGTCTCTGGCGCCCGCTTTCTACAAGCCTCGGCTGCACCGGCGCCGGTTTATCTGAGGACTCTTTCAAATGGCATTACTTCTGACCTCCCAACGACTCAACACACTCATCTGGGTGCTGGTTTACGGCGGCTTGCTCACCCTGGTGCTGGGCTTGTCTGTACAGCGCAACGACGATGATCTTGGCTGGGGCATGGTGGCTGCCGGGCTGGTGGTGGCCTTACTGGGTTTTGCCCTGGTTTTTGTGCGTGCGCGCATGAAAGCCGACTGAGCGCGCCGAACTTTATTTTGAGGAGACTTGGATGACCCGCACAGTGATGAAGTTGTTTGACCTCAGCGGCAAGACCGCGTTGGTGACAGGCGGCTCGCGCGGCCTGGGTCTGCAAATGGCGCAGGCGCTTGGCGAAGCCGGTGCGCGCATCATGTTGTCATCGCGCAACGCCGAAGACCTGAAGGCGTCGGTAGCCACTTTGCGCGCTGCTGGTATGGAGTGCGACTGGATCGCCGCCGACTGCTCTAAAGAGGGCGACATACGCGCATTGGCCGACGAAACCATCCGCCGGCTGGGCCATGTCGATATTTTGCTGAACAACGCCGGCGCTGCCTGGGGCGCGCCCGCGGAAGATCATCCGGTGGATGCCTGGGACAAGGTCATGAACCTCAACGTGCGGGGTTACTTCATCCTAAGCCAGCACATCGCCAAGCACTGCATGATCCCGCGCAAGTCGGGCCGCATCATCAATCTGGCGTCGATTGCCGGGCTGGGTGGTAACCCGGCCGGCATGAACACCCTGGCCTACAACACCTCCAAGGGAGCAGTGATTAATTTCACGCGCGCTTTGGCCTGCGAATGGGGCAAGTACAACATCACAGTCAACGCCATCTGCCCGGGCTTTTTTCCGAGTCGCATGTCGGCCGTCACGCTCAAAACTATGGGTGATGCGCTGGCCGGTCATTCACCCCTTGGACGGCTGGGTGATGATGAAGACCTCAAGGGTTTGTGCGTGCTGTATGCGTCTGACGCCGGCAAGCACATCACCGGTCAGTGGCTGGCAGTCGACGGCGGCATGTCTGTGATCACCGGCGGTTGATTTTTATGAGCTTTGGCGTTGAAATTCCTTTCGTTAATTTGCTCGGTTTTCAGCTCACACATTTTGAAAACGGCGAATCTGCGATCACCTACCGCCCGCGGCCCGAGCATCAAAACTCGTTTGGTGTGGCGCATGGCGGTGCTGTCATGACCTTGATGGATGTCACTATGGCCACCGCCGCCCGCAGTGTGGCGCCCGACATGGGCTTGGTCACCATCGAGATGAAAGCTAGCTTTATGAGGCCGGCGCCGGGTGACGGTAGCCCGCTCACCGGGCGCGGGCGTTTGATGCACCGCACCAACTCCATGGCGTTTGCGGAAGCCACGCTCTACGACAGCAGGGATCAGGCCTGCGCCCATGCCACCGGCACCTTCAAGTACGTCAAGCGCGAGGAGTCTAAAGGCCGCACGGCCAGCATTTCCACGGACTAACAGAAAGCCAGGCTGCTGAAATACTTCTGTCAATCAATGACTTACATGAGTGCTAGCTTTTGACGGGGCTAGGAAAAGTGTCCAAAGGTTCGTGGAGAGAATTTGAACAGTGCGAGGCTATAGTGCATTCAATGGAATCTTGAGGTATGACACCCCGTTAGTCTCTGTTGATGGCAATTCACCAGCGCGAATATTGATTTGCACAGCAGGCAAGATCAAGACTGGCATCTCTAGTGTGGCGTCGCGCTTGGTGCGCATCTCTATAAACTGGTTCTCTGTGATGCCACTGTGTACGTGGATATTTTTAGCGATCTGTTCTGCGACGGTGGTCTCGAAAGCTACCGGACGATCGTTTGGTGGATAGTCATGACACATGAAAAGTCGCGTTTCTGCTGGCAGGCTCAAAATTTTGCGAGTTGATGCGTACAGGGTGCGCGCGTCGCCGCCTGGGAAGTCACAACGTGCTGTTCCCACATCCGGCATGAACAAGGT
>CAXNEG010000050.1:0-9432 GCA_964201305.1 Polaromonas sp. | reverse complement strand
TTTGGCATCACGCCTTCGGCCCTGGCCACCGCGCCGATCGCCACGCAGTCCAAAACACCGCTGGTGGTGATGGCTGCTGCCACCTCCAGCATCACCGAGGCTTCGCCTTACATTGTCCGCACCAGCTTCACGCTGCCGCAGGTGTCCGTTGCGCTGGCCGACTGGGCGCCCAAAAACGGCATCAAGAAAGTGGTGACACTGGTCTCAGACTACGGCCCTGGCATCGATGCTGAGAAATTTTTCAAAGAGCGCCTGACCTTTAACGGCGGCCAGGTCACTGAGGCCTTGCGCGTGCCCATGCGCAACCCGGACTTTGCCCCTTTCCTGCAAAAAGTGCGTGACATGAAGCCTGATGCCATGTTTGTATTTGTGCCCTCCGGCGCGGGTGCGGCTGTCATGAAGCAGTTTCTCGAACGCGGCATGGACAAGGCCGGCATCAAGATGATCGCCACGGGCGACGTGACCGATGACGATCAGTTGAACGACATGGGTGACGGTGCCCTGGGCGTCGTGTCTTCGCACCACTACTCTGCGGCCCATCCTTCGGCTGCCAACAAAAAATTTGTAGAAGCCTTCGGCAAAGCGAACAAAGGCATGCGCCCGAACTTCATGGCTGTGGGTGGCTATGACGGCATGCGCGTGATCTACGAAGCGCTGCGCGCTGCCAAGACCACCGGCAAGACCATGCCCACGGGCGACGCCCTGCTGGCCGCCATGAAGGGTCAGATTTTCGAGAGCCCGCGCGGCCCGATCTTCATTGACGCGCAAACCCGTGATGTCGTGCAAAACGTGTACCTGCGCAAGGTCGAGAAGAAAGACGGTCAGTTGTACAACGTTGAATTCGATGTGATCAAGGACGTCAAAGACCCGGGCAAGGCCAGGTAAATCACTGGCTACGCCTGCAGCCATGTGCAGTTTTTCTACAAACTGTGCATGGCTTTTTTCTGAGCTCAATTTGTCATGCTGACGATTCTTTTTGACGGTGTTGCCTACGGCATGCTGCTGTTCATTCTGGCCGTGGGGCTGGCTGTGACCATGGGGCTGATGAATTTCATCAACCTGGCGCACGGCGCCTTTGCCATGGCTGGCGGCTACATCACCGTGTTGCTGATGCAGCGCATGGGCGTGCCTTTTCTGGTGTGCCTGCCGCTGGCTTTTCTGGGCGCAGCCCTGATGGGCGCGCTGCTTGAGCGCACGCTGTACCGGCCCATGTACAACAAACCGCACCTGGACCAGGTGCTGTTTTCCATCGGACTGGTGTTCATGGCAGTGGCCAGCGTGGACTATTTTCTGGGCTCGTCCCAACAAAACATACACCTGCCGGTCTGGCTCAAGGGTCGCACTGAGATTGGCAGTGACGCCTTGATGCTCGGCATGGGGCATTACCGGCTGTTCATCATCGCCGTCTGCGCTGTGCTCACCCTGGCGCTGCAGTACGTGCTGACGAAAACCCGTTTTGGCAGCCGTCTGCGTGCTTCGGTCGATGACCAGCGCGTGGCCGCCGGTCTGGGTATCAATGTGAACCTGGTGTTTTTATCGACCTTTGCCGTGGGTTCCGGCCTGGCCGGACTGGGCGGTGCGCTGGGCGCCGAGGTGCTGGGGCTGGACCCGACCTTTCCCCTGAAGTTCATGGTGTATTTTCTGATCGTGGTGGCGGTGGGGGGCACCTCATCGATCACCGGCCCCTTGCTCGCCGCGCTGCTGCTGGGCATTGCCGATGTGGCGGGCAAGTACTACATACCCAAGCTGGGTGCTTTCATTGTGTACAGCCTGATGATCGCCATCCTGATCTGGCGCCCGCAAGGCCTGTTTGTGCGCAAGGCAGCCAAGTCATCATGACGCAACTCAACGCTCGCGAGTGGCTGCTCGGGCAAAGCCGCATCAAACCGCTGGAGGCGGTGTTTTGGCTGCTGGCCTTTGCGGCGCCTGTACTGACGCCGAGCCACGCCCTGATCATCAATGAGATCGCCATCGTGGCGCTGTTCGCTGTTTCTCTGGACATCATCCTGGGTTACACCGGCATCGTCTCGCTGGGCCACGCGGCCTTCTTTGGCCTGGGTGGCTACGCGGCGGCGCTGTTTGCCAAACACGTCATGCCCGACCCGCTGGTTGGCCTGGCGGTCGGCATTGCGGCGGCCACGCTGCTGGGTCTGATGGCCTCGCTGACGATCCTGCGCGGCAGCGACCTCACGCGCCTGATGGTCACGCTGGGCCTGGGCTTGATTCTCATGGAGCTGGCCAACAAGCTCGACTGGCTGACCGGCGGTGCCGATGGTTTGCAGGGCGTGGTGATGGGGCCCATCCTGGGCCGCTTCGAGTTTGACTTGTCGGGGCAGACCGCTGCCTACTACTCACTGAGTGTGTTGCTGGTTTTCTTTGTGTTGCTCAGGCGCGTGACGCAATCACCGCTGGGTGCCACGCTGATGGCCATTCGCGACAACCGGCTGCGTGCCATGGCCATCGGCATTCCGGTCAATGCGCGCCTCACGCTGGCCTACACCTTAGCCGCTGCGGTGGCGGGTGCGGCCGGGGCGCTGATGACCCAGACCACCGGCTTTGCCTCACTGGACCTTTTTGAGTTTCACCGCTCTGCCGATGTTCTCTTGATTCTGGTGATAGGCGGCACCGGCTGGTTGTATGGCGGTGTGGCTGGCGCCATCGTCTTCAAGCTGATGCAGGATTTCCTGTCGTCCATCACGCCGCAGTACTGGATGTTCTGGATCGGCCTTTTCCTGGTGGTGCTGGTGCTGGTCGGGCGGGACCGCCTTATCCGTCCCTGGACCTGGCTGGGCACAGGCCGCAAGAGGTCATCATGAGCGCAGCCCTGCACCCCAACACCGCCACGGCCAGCGAAACTGTGTTGTCAGCCCAGGGGCTGGAGATGCGCTTTGGCGGCATTGTGGCCACCAATTGCGTCAACCTGGACCTGAAGAAAGGTGCTCGCCACGCGCTGATCGGGCCCAATGGCGCCGGCAAAACCACCTTCATCAACCTGCTCACCGGCGTGCTGCAGCCAAGCGCCGGACGCATCGTGCTGGAAGGCGAGGACATCAGCACGCTGGCGCCCAACGAGCGTGTTGGCCGCGGCATGGTGCGCACCTTCCAGATCAACCAGCTGTTTGACAGCATGACCCCTTTGCAGACTTTGGCGCTGGTGGTTTCGCAGCGCTCGGGCTTGGGTCGCCGCTGGTGGTCTTCGCTCGGGCACAGCCAGCAGGTGGCGCAGCGCTGTGAAGAACTGCTCACCAAATTCCATCTGGCCGAGGTGATGAACCAGCGCACGCGCGAGCTGGCCTACGGCAAGCGCCGGCTGCTGGAAATTGCCATTGCCCTGGCCTGCGAGCCACGCGTCTTGCTGCTGGACGAGCCGGTGGCCGGCGTGCCGGCCGGCGAGCGCGAAGAGCTGCTGCAAACCGTGGCCGCTTTGCCGGCCGATGTGTCGGTGCTCTTGATCGAGCATGACATGGATCTGGTCTTCAGCTTTGCCACACGCATGACAGTACTGGTCAACGGCGCTGTGCTGACCGAAGGCACGCCCCAGGAGATCGCGGCCGACCCGCGGGTCAAGGCCGTTTACCTGGGTCACGGTGAAGGCGCCGGCCTATGAGCGAGTTGCTACGCGTCGACCATTTAAGCGCCGGCTATGGCCAGGCGGTGGTGCTCAGCGGCGTTTCGCTGAGCTTGGACGAAGGCCAAACACTGGCGCTGCTAGGGCGTAACGGCACCGGCAAGACCACCCTGATCAACACGCTGGCTGGTGCCACGCGCCAGCACGGCGGCAGCATCATGCTGGGCGGTCGCGCCCTGCACACGCTGGCCCCCTACGAACGCGCTGCCGCCGGCATTGGCTGGGTGCCGCAAGAGCGCAATATCTTCAAGTCGCTCACGGTCCACGAAAACCTGACCGCTGTTGCTCGCCCCGGCAAGTGGACGCCGGACAGCGTCTACACCATGTTCGAGCGACTGGCCGAGCGCAAAGGCAATCTGGGCACGCAACTCTCGGGCGGTGAGCAGCAAATGCTGGCAGTCGGTCGCGCGTTGGTGCTCAACCCCCGCCTGTTGTTGCTCGATGAGCCGCTCGAAGGCCTGGCGCCCATCATTGTTGAAGAGCTGCTGCAGGCGATCCGCCGCATCACGCGCGAGGAGGGCCTGTCGGCCATCATCGTCGAGCAGCATCCGCAGGCGGTGCTGGCCATTTCAGACCACGCCGTGGTGCTGGACCGGGGCAGCGTGGCGCATGCGCAAAGCGCACCATCCTTGCTGCAAAATCCCGAATTACTCGCCCAGCTTCTCGGGGTGACCCGTTGACATGTCTTACCCGTTAGAGCACTGAAGCGGGTTCGACTTAAAGTGGAATCGGATTTTTTATGCTCTCCGGGCTTCGATGCACCAAGCCTGAACCAATGCCGACCTCGGCCCAACTCTTAGCGAATTTGTTGTGATAACCCAGCCCCACGCTCTAGCCTCCACGTCCACACCTGACTCCCACAATGCGCCTGCGCGTTTTGGCAGCGGGCAATCGGTTCGCCGCCTCGAAGACGATGCGCTGCTCTTAGGCGCCGGCCAGTTCACCAGCGATGTGAACGCAGACAGGCATACGAGTATTTTCTTTTTGCGCTCGCCTTATCCCCACGCACGCATCGTCTCCGTTGACTGTACCGATGCCCGCGCCATGCCGGGTGTGTTGCACATCGTCACCGGCGCTGACATGGTGGCCGCTGGCGTCAAGCCCATCCCGGGCTCCACCTTCAAGCGCTTGGACCGTCAGCCCTGCGCGGCGCCTGCACGTCGCGCGCTGGCGCATGAGCGCGTGCGCTTTGTGGGTGAGGCTGTGGTCGCCATTGTTGCGCTCACGCTGGAGCAGGCCCGCAACGCCGCCGAAGCCGTGGTCATCGACTACGACGAACTGCCCATGGTGGTCAAGCTGAGTGATGCCATCGCTGCAGATGCCCCCCGCTTGAGTGATGCCGCCGACAACCTGGCCGGTGAAACCCGCTATGGCAATGCCCAAGCTACGAGCGAAGCATTTTCGCGTGCAGCCCATGTGGTGGCGCTGGACCTGGTCAACCAGCGCGTTACGCCCTTGAGCCTGGAGCCGCGTACTTTGCTGGCCCTGCCGGATGCTGAGACCGGACGCCTGACCCTTCGCATGAGCACCCAGATGCCCTCGGGTGTTCGTAATTCGGTATGCGATGCGCTGGGCATTGCCAAGGCCGATGTGCGCGTGATCGTGGGCGATGTGGGCGGTGGCTTTGGCATGAAAACCGGCGTCTACCCTGAGGACATCGCCGTGGCCTTTTGCGCACGCGCGCTGAAACGGCCACTCATGTGGGTGTCTGAGCGCAGCGAAGAATTCATCTCGGCATCTCACGGCCGGGACATTGAAACCCGCGCCGAGATGGCGCTGGACGCGAGCGGCAAGATACTGGCGCTGCGCCTGGCCACTGTGGCCAATGTGGGTGCGTACGCCACCGGCACCGGCGTCACCATCCAGGTCATGATCGGCCCCTGGGTGCAGACCAGCGTGTATGACATCCAGACCATCGACTTTCATTTCAAGGCCGTGCTGACCAACACCACACCCACCGGCGCTTACCGTGGTGCCGGTAGGCCGGAGGCGATTTTCAACATGGAGCGCTTGATGGATGAAGCCGCGCGGCAGATGCGTATGGACCGGCTTGCGCTTCGAAGGCGCAACTTCATTGCCCCCGGGCAAATGCCCTACACCAACCCGATGGCCCAAACCTATGACAGCGGCCACTTTGAAGCCATCATGGACCAGGCCCTGGTGCTGGCCGACTGGCTAGGTTTTGATGCACGCGCCGCGCAATCCAAGCAGCGCGGCAAGTTACGTGGTTTGGGTATTGCGACTTTTCTGGAGTGGACGGGTGGCAATGCGCTGGAAGAAACCGTCACCGTGGCGGTGCAGGCCGACGGCATGATCGAAGTTTTTTCAGCCGTCAACGGCATGGGGCAGGGCATCTTGACCTCTCTTGCCCAATTGGTGGTGGACGCCTTTGGTGTGCCCATGTCGCAAGTGCGTGTGGTGCTGGGCGACACCGACAGGGGCGACGGTTTCGGCAGCGCGGGTTCCCGCTCGATCTTCACTGGTGGCTCGGCCATGCGCGAGGGCGCTGAGCGCACCATCGCCGAGGCCAAGCGCCTGGCCGCCCAGGAGTTTGAAGCCGCAGCGCAGGACATTGAGTACCTTAACGGCCGCTTGCAAGTGGCTGGTACCGACCTGGCCACAGATATTTTTTCACTGGCCGGCCGTCAGCCCGACCAGCGCATCTTCATGCAGTCCACCACCGCCGTCAGCGGGCCCAGCTGGCCTAATGCCTGCCACATCAGTGAAGTCGAGATCGACCCCTTGACCGGCCACGTTGCCGTGGTGGCCTACGCCTCGGTCAACGACGTCGGCCGTGTGGTCAACCCGATGATTGTGCGGGGTCAGCTCGACGGTGGCGCCGTGCAAGGCATAGGCCAGGCCCTCTGCGAGCACCTGGTGTATGACCGCGAAACCGGCCAGCCCGTAACCGGCAGCCTGATGGACTACGCCGCCCCGCGCGCCGACGACAGCCCTGATTTCAAAACTGAGCTCGATACCAGCGTACCCTGCCTGAACAACCCGCTGGGTGTCAAAGGCGTGGGTGAGCTGGGCACTATTGGCGCCACGCCCAGCGTGGTCAACGCCGTGGCCGACGCCCTGGCCCGCGCCGGTATGGCGGCCAAAGCACCCCTGTTGCAAATGCCGCTGTCACCCGCACGCGTCTGGACCTTGTTACAGGCCTGACGCTAGCCCCCGTCATTCCCGCGCAGGCGGGAATCCATCTGCGTATGGCTTGACGGTCGTATGGCGGACAATCCTGATCGTTGATCGCTCAAATTGGCAAATTCAGGGCTTTTTGTGAGCTTAAGCGTCTAAAGTCGGGTTTTACGTGATTTCAAACCAAGCAAAGCGTCAAAGGAAGACCAGCGCATGTCAGAGACACCTTTTGTGTTGGCCGGGGTGATGGGGTGGCCGGTGGCGCACACGCGCTCGCCAGCCATTCACAACCACTGGATCGCCCGACATGGACTCAAGGGCGCTTATGTGCAGTTGCCAGTGCACCCCGACCGTTTGGAGGCCGCCATCCGCGGCCTGCCGGCGCTGGGCTTTGCCGGCTGCAACATCACGGTGCCGCACAAGGTAAGTGCCATGCATTTCATGGATGAGCTGCACCCGGTGGCAAGACGGGTGGCGGCGATCAATACGGTGGTGGTGAAGCCTGACGGCCGCCTGCTGGGTATGAACAACGACGGCGGGGGTTATGTCCAGAGCCTGCGCGATGCCGACCCCTCCTGGCGCGGCGATGCCGGGCCGGCTCTGGTGCTGGGCGCCGGCGGCGCGGCGCGGGCCATTGTGGTGGCCTTGCTGGACGAGGGCGTGCCTGAGCTGCGCATCACCAACCGCACGCTGGAGCGCGCTCAGGCGCTCGCCGAGGCCTTTGGCGACCGTGTCAAGGTGGTGCCGTGGTCAGAGCGTCACGAGGCCATGGCCGGCGTCAGCCTGCTGGTCAACACCACCACGCTGGGCATGCACGGCCAGCTGCCGCTGGATGTGAAGCTGGATGCGCTGCCGCTGGCGGCCATGGTGTCGGATGCAATCTACATTCCGATGGAAACACCCCTTTTGACACAGGCCCGGCTGCGCGGTCACCGCACGGTCAATGGCCTGGGCATGTTGCTGAACCAGGCGCGTCCGGCCTTTGCCTCGTGGTTTGGGCTGTTGCCCGACATCACGCCCGAGTTGCGCGCGGCAATTCAGGCTACTTTTTAAGGGCGGATGTGCCTTATGACCGCTCACGGTGTTCAGCAGGGCTTGCTGCTGCGGCCCAAGCGTTGAGCATGCTGTTTGATCTCTAAAACCGGCACCCATCTATGCGCCAATATATTGCGTGTGAGCAAGCCTGAAGGAGCCGGTGGCCCTGTTAAACCCCCAAAAGTTAGAAAGAATGACATGAGTGAAGCAGACAACAACTACCAGCAAGGCCTGCTCAACCGCCGCCGCGTGCTGGGCGATGCGTGGGTCGATAAATCGTTGGCCAATGTCAATGATTTCAATGCCGAGTTCCAAAATCTCATCACCCGCTACGCTTGGCAAGAGGTCTGGGGCCGGCCGGCCCTGGGTGACAAGACGCGCCGCCTGATGGTGCTGTCCACCATGATCGCGCTCAAGGCCTATGAAGAGTTTGCGATGCACGTGCGCGCGGCGCTGGACGGCCCGCCCGAGTCGCGCCTGACGCCGGACGAGATCAAGGAAGTGATCATGCAGGCCGCCATTTACTGCGGCGTGCCGGCGGCCAACCATGCTTTTTCGGTGGCCGGTGCGATCTTGCGCGAAAAAGGTTTGTGAGCCCGGCTCAAGTGAAGTGACACAGTGCGCTGCCCGGCAGACCCGGTTGGGTCGCCCAGACCAGCGTTAACATCTCAGATTGCGCCTCGAGCGCTTTCATACCCGCCAGATCGTCAGGAAACCATGAGCACATCCACCTCGTCCGCATCCTCCCCGGTTGGCGCTTTGCCGCGTTTGCATTCGGTCCGCGAAGGTCATGGTCCGGTGGTGGTGCTCAGCCATGCGCTGGGTTGTGACCTGACAATGTGGGACGGCGTGGCCGCCGTGCTCAAGCAGCGCTTCACTGTCTTGCGCTATGACCACCGTGGCCATGGCCAGTCTGAAGCGCCTGCAGGCCCGTACAGCATGGACATGCTGGCCGATGATGCGGCTGCGTTGATTCAGGCTCAGGCCGCCGGTGGCCCTGTGCATTTTGTCGGTTTGAGCATGGGCGCCATGACGGCGCAATCGCTGGCTGCGCGCTATCCGCAGTTGGTTAAAAGCATCACCATCGCTAACGCCGCCAATTACTACAACGACACTGTGCGTGCCATGTGGCATGCGCGCATGGCCACCGTCGAGGCGCAAGGCGTTGGAGCGATTGCTGCCGCAGCGATGGAGCGCTGGTTCACGCCGGAGTTCCGCGCCGATGTGGCCGGCGGCAGCGCTGCGCTGGTGGCGGACTTGCGCCAGCGTCTGGAAAAAATGGCTGCGGCGCCCTACGTCGCCAGTTGCGCTGCCGTGGCCGGCATGGATTTCAGAAGCAGCAACGCCGGCCTCCAATGCCCGGCGCTGGTGATTGCCGGTACCCGAGATGAAGCCACACCGCCCGCGCTGTCCGAAGCCATCGTCAGCAGCCTGCCCGGCGCCAGACTTGCCACCTTGCCTGCAGCGCACCTGAGCGCGGTGGAGCAGCCGGCGGCGTTTGCGGCTTTGCTGGAAGAATTTTTCGCCGTGCAAGGCTAAGCCAGTCCAACGCCCGTCATCCGCGCGCTCGCGGGGAGCACTCTTTCCCGTCATCCTCGCGCAGGCGGGGATCCATGCCTTTTGCGTTTGCT
>CAXNEG010000049.1:0-9622 GCA_964201305.1 Polaromonas sp. | reverse complement strand
CACAGCCCAAGTGGTCAGCCGCCTTTTCCTGCGCGGCAACCCGCCCAAAGACGGTAACAGCCTGTAGCGATGATCGCAGCAGCGGCCAGCGCACCCCGACTTGAAAGCGGGGCGCACCGTTGGGCTTTGCAGTGCATGCGTACTCCGGTCAATTCCTCGCACAACACATTCAGATGAAACCTTTTTTACGTCAAACCCTGGACCGTCAACTTCTTCGCTTGCAAGAGCTGGACGCCCTCCTGTCGGCCAGCGACGTGGTCAGTGATATGGGCCGCTTTCGCAGCTTGACCCGCGAACACGCAGAAGCCAGCCTGATCACCGCGCAGTACCAGCGCTTGACTCAGCGTGAGACAGATCTGGCCGAAGCACAGGCTTTGCTCGGAGATGCTGGCAACGATTCCGACATGGCGGAGATGGCCGAAGACGAAATCGCTGCGGCCAAAGCCGACATCAGCCAGCTCGATGAGGCGCTTCAACGGATGCTTATCCCCAAAGACCCGGATGACACCAGGCCGGCTTTTCTGGAGCTGCGCGCCGGTGCCGGCGGTGACGAATCAGCGCTGTTTGCCGCCGACCTGTTTCGCATGTACACGCGTTACGCCGAACGCTGCGGCTGGCGCTGCGAAATCATCAGCGAGTCGCCCTCTGAGCTGGGTGGCTACAAAGAGGTGGTGCTGCGCATCGAAGGAGCGGCCGACGCGCTAGGCATGGGCGTTTACGGCCGGTTGCGCTTTGAGTCGGGTGGCCACCGGGTGCAGCGCGTGCCGGCCACCGAAACCCAGGGCCGCATCCACACCAGCGCCTGCACCGTCGCCGTGTTGCCCGAACCCGACGAGGCTGTGGCCATCCAGATCAACCCGGCCGACCTGCGCATTGACACCTACCGCGCCAGCGGCGCCGGTGGCCAGCACATCAACAAGACCGACTCGGCGGTGCGCATCACCCACTTGCCCACCGGCATCGTGGCCGAATGCCAGGACGGCCGCAGCCAGCACGGCAACAAAGCACAAGCGCTGAAGGTGCTCACGGCGCGCATCCATGAAAAAGACCGCTCTGAGAGGGCTGCCAAAGACGCCGCTATGCGCAAAGGCCTGATCGGCAGCGGCGACCGCAGCGACCGCATCCGCACCTACAACTTTCCCCAAGGCCGCCTCACCGATCACCGCATCAACCTCACTTTGTACAAACTGGGGGCCATCATGGAAGGCGACATGGACGATGTGATCACCGCCTTGCAAGTCGAGCGCGGCGCAGAACTGCTGGTCGAACTGGAAAACCGCCATGGGTGAACCCGCAGACAGTCCAAACGACACCAATCACTTGGACAACATAGCCAAAGCCTTGCGTCACGCGCTCAACAGTGGCTTGCCTCGGTTGGATGCGCAGCGATTACTGCTGCATTCGCTGGACCGCCCGCTCACAGACCGCGCATGGCTGACAAGCCATGCCGATGACACACTCACGTCAGATCAGGCGCAAGGTTTTACCGCCCTGTGCACTCGCTCAAGCCAGGGTGAGCCGCTGGCTTACCTGCTCGGCCAACAAGAATTTTTCGGTTTGACGCTGGCGGTGGATCAGCGGGTGCTGATTCCCCGGCCGGACACCGAAACCCTGGTGAACTGGGCACTGACACTGCTGCCGGCGGCGCCTGGCTCGGCCAAGGTGCTGGACCTGGGCACAGGCAGCGGCGCGGTAGCGCTGGCGCTTAAACATGCCCGCCCGTCAACCGACGTGCTTGCCATAGACGCCAGTGAGCCAGCCTTGTGCGTAGCGCGCGCAAACGCCCTTTCGCTGGGTCTGGATGTCAGGATGATGGCCAGCTGCTGGCTGGAGGGCGTCAGCGGCGTGTTCGACCTGATTGTCAGCAACCCGCCTTATGTTCGCGCGGGCGACCCGCACCTTGCCGCCTTGGGCCATGAGCCCTTGCTGGCCCTCACCGCCGGGGCAGATGGCCTCGATGACTTGCGCCAGATCATTGCGCAAGCGCCACAGCACCTGGCGGCCGGTGGCTGGCTGCTGCTCGAGCACGGCTACGACCAGGCCGGCGCGGTGAATCTGCTGCTGCTGCAAGGCGGCTTTGAAGCGGTCAGCAGCCGCCCCGATCTGGCCGGAATTTTGCGCTGCACGGGAGGCCGTTGGCCGGCCAGCGGCAAGGGCACTGAAAGAGCCGGATAATCAGGTGAATGGCATCCGGTTTGCGCGCCAGTCCAAATCTGAATCAAGGAGCAATGAGTATGAGCGATACCCAGAAACGCATCGACGACATCGTCAAATCCAGTGACGTGGTTCTTTTCATGAAAGGAACCGCCCAGTTCCCAATGTGCGGCTTTTCAGGCCGTGCGATTCAGGTGCTCAAAGCCTGTGGGGTCACCAAACCGGCAACGGTGAACGTGCTGGAAGACGAAGAGATTCGCAACGGCATCAAGGAATACAGCAACTGGCCGACGATTCCCCAGCTTTACGTCAAAGGTGAGTTCATCGGCGGCTCAGACATCATGACGGAGATGTTCCAAAACGGCGAGTTGCAGCAGGTTCTGGGCACGCCAGAAGCCTGAACGGGCCAGAAAAACCGACTACTGCAGTTTGGCATCTCCGTAGGGCAAGTCTTCGGGTGGCGCTTCTGTGGGCACGCGAAAGCTTTCGCTGGCCCATGCACCCAAATCTACATTTTTGCAGCGTTCACTGCAAAAAGGGCGGAAAACATTGGCCGGCGCATACACGCTGAGGCCGCCGCAAGTCGGGCAGGCCACGGTTTTGGTGCGGGGTGAGGTGGTGTTCATGGTCTGGGCTTTCAGACAGGCCGCCGGCTTCAACGGACGGCCACTTGAATCAAGCGCAAAGCGTCAATTCGAATTGCGCATCGTCGGTGTAGGTGTGTAGCCGATCGTCGTTTTCCTTTTGCATCATCCGCACCGACACCAGCAAGCGGTTGGCACTGATTTCAGGAATCACACCCGTCGCCGAATCCAGACGCAGTCGCAATAATTGAAAGCTGCGGCCCTGAGGCAGCGTTTGCTGGTAAAGGCCGCCGGAAGCCAACACCTTTTGCGGCTGTCCAGCGTCGCGCAACAACTTCAGCAGCATGCCAATCGACCGGGCCAAAGGCAACAAAGTGCCCATCCAACGTTGCAGGTCTTCCCGGCGGCGATTGCCCGGCAAATGCTGCCAGGCGAAATAAGCCGGCAAATCAAACTCGAAGGTGCCGCCCGGAATGCCGGCGCGGCTGCGGATGCTCATCAACCAGTCGTTGTCTGTGAGTGTCTGACCCACCTTGCCCGGCACCGCATTGAGCGCTGAGAAAAAGCCGTCGAGCTGCCCGATCACTTCGTCCAGGGCTTCTTCAGAAATCGACGGGTTACCCCGGTAACCGTTGAGAACATGCTTTTGTTTTTCAAGGTCTTTGAGGACTTCGGTTTTCAAGTCGGCGCGCCCGCCTACGTCCATGATCTCGAAAATTGTCGTGATCGCATAGTGGTGATCGACGGGTTCATCACGCTCGGCCAGCTCGCCGAGGCGAGCGAACAAATGCTCAAGCCGCAAGTAAGTTCGTATGCGTTCGTTGAAGGGATACTCGTAAAGGATCACAGCGCTATCTTTATCGGCGTTACTTGGGCCGGGCTGACCGGATACCCGCGAATCATAGCCCGAAGCGCAGCGCCACCGTCCGAACCAGTACAGCCAATTCAACCAAGGAGACGGTCTCGTTGTAAATGCACAGGTCGGCCGCGGCCAGGCGCTGCGCCCGGTCAGCCTGGCCGGCCATCACTTGTTGCACCGCCTCGCTCGTCCAAGCACTTCTTTGCATGACGCGGCTGATTTGCCGGGACTCGGTGCAGTCTATGACCAGAACCTGATGCAGCCGGGGGCGCCAATGGCCGGATTCCACCAGCAAAGGCACATCAAAGACGACACAGGGGACACCGGCGCGTTCAGCGGTCAGGGCCTGATAGGCCGTCTGGCTGGCCACCAGGGGATGGATGATGGCTTCGAGCCGCCGCTTGCTGTCAGGGTCTGAAAAAACATGCTTTCGCATGGCCTCACGGTCCAGCGCGTCACTGGCATTGACAAAGCCGGCGCCGAATGCGCTGGCGATGGCTGGCATGGCCGCCCCACCCGCAGCGGTGAGCTGACGGGAAATCGCATCGGCATCGATGATGCGTGCGCCCAGTTCGGCCAGCATGGCGGCGACCGTGCTCTTGCCGCTGCCGATGCCGCCCGTCAGGCCGATGCGTTGCATGGTGCTGTTCACAGGGCCAAGCCCAGGTAACGCAGCACATCCACAGGGCCCCAGACCATCATCAGTAATGCGCTGGCAGCCAGAAAAGGGCCAAAAGGCAAATAACCGCCCTCTCGCAACTGCGTCCGGTACTTGAGCACCAGGCCCACCACAGCGCCCGCCACCGAGGCCAACAAGATCATCGGCAGCAATGCCGTCCAGCCCAACCAAGCACCCAGTGCAGCGAACAATTTGAAGTCGCCGTAACCCATGCCTTCTTTACCGGTGATCAGCTTGAACGCCTGGTAGACCAGCCAAAGTGACATGTAGCCGCCGACCGCACCCCAAAAAGCATGGACCAAACTGACGCCGGGGTTGATTTGCAAGGCGGCAGCGATCAGCCCGGCCCACAGCAGGGGCAAGGTGATTTCATCGGGCAGAAGGGTGCTGTCCCAGTCGATCAGTGCCAATGTGAGCAGGGCAGCTGCAAAACCGCACCAAGCCAACGAGGTGTAGGTGGCACCCCAACGCAGCACACAGCCGTAAAAAAGCACACCTGTGAAAAATTCCACCAGCGGGTAGCGCAAGCCATAGCCCTTGCCGCAGGCAGAACACTTGCCGCGCAAGCGTAGATAGCTCAGCACCGGTATGTTTTCATGCCAGGCGATGGTGTGACTGCAGTGCGGGCAGCGCGAGCGCGGCAGCGACAGGCTTAAAGGTACAGGCACTTGCGTCAGCACGGACGGGCCGGTCTTGCCAGGGTGATTGGCCGTGGTGCTCTGCGCGGTAAATTCAGCACACTCACTGGCCCACTGGGCCTGCATCATGAGTGGCAGGCGGTGAATCACCACGTTCAGAAAGCTGCCAACCATCAGGCCCAACAAGCCCCCCAGCCAGGCCAAGTAAGCAGGGCTCAGTTCAGGCCACATCAGCTGACTTGACCCAATTGAAAAATCGGCATGTACATGGCCACCACGATACCGCCAATCAGCACGCCCAGGGCGACAATGATGAAAGGCTCCAGCAAACTGGTCAGCGAGGCCAGTTGCTGGTCGACCTCGTCTTCAAAAAAACCTGCGGCTTTTGCCAGCATGTGGTCCAGCGCCCCCGACTCTTCGCCGATGTTGCACATTTGCAGCAGCATGGCTGGAAAAACGGCCGTCTCGGCCATCGCCCGGTTCAGGCTGACGCCCTCAGAGACTTGCCGTTGTATGCCAGCCGTGGCCACGGCATAGACCGAGTTGCCGGCAGTGCCGGCCACAGCGTCCAGGGCATCCATCAAGGGCACGCCGGCCGCGAACATGGTGGACAGGGTGCGCGTCCAACGGGCAATACAGGCTTTTTGAAACAAGGGGCCAAAAACCGGCAGACTGAGCAAAACACGGTCCAGCTTGGCCTGCAGCACGGCACTTTGTTGCCATGCCCGCCATACAGCCCACAGCCCGGTCCCCGACAGGCCCAAGACCAACCACCACCAGCGGACAAAAAAAGCGCTTATCTGAAGGACCCATTGGGTTGGCGCGGGCAATTGCGCACCAAAAGAAGCGAACACGCCTTCAAAGGCCGGGATGACGAAAATCATGATCACCGCCATCACCACCAGTGCCACCAACACAACGGCTGCCGGATAAGTGAGTGCTGCTCGAAGCTTGGACTTCATGGCCTCGGTTTTTTCAAGATGCACCGCCAAGCGTTCCAGCAGCAAGTCCAGCCTACCGGCCGCCTCACCAGCAGCCACCAGGCTGCAATAAAGCGACGAAAAATATCGCGCATGGCGCTCCAGGGCTGCACTTAATGCAGCGCCGGTTTCGACATCTGCACGAATGTCTGCCAGCAATCTGGTAAATCGCGGATTGCGTTGGCCGCGACTCAGTGCGTCAAAGCACTGCAGCAAAGGCACTCCTGCCTGCAACATGGTTGACAGCTGCCGGGTGAATAAAGCAACGTCTACCGGCGTGATCTCAACACCCTTGGCTGGCGCTTGCCCACTGACCTTGGATATTTGCACACCCTGCCGGCGTAGCAAGGCCATGACCTGATTTTCACCGCCGGCTTGCATGTAACCCTGCACCGGTAGACCCTGGCGGTTAGTCCCCTGCCACTCGAAAGTGCGCTCGACAGCCGGGCCAGGGTTCAGGTGAAAGTTCATGTGAGGGTCAGGAGCGTTTTTTGTTGGCGCATCAGGCATTGGTGCAACCAAGGATTTCTGTGAGAGAAGTCAAGCCGAGTTTAACTTTACGCAAGCCCGATTGCCGCAAGCTGTTAACGCCCTCCAACTGGGCTTGCGCGGCGATCTCCATGGCACTGCCATCGCGCAGAATGATGCGCTGGATTTCAGGGCTGACAGGCATCACCTGGTGCACCCCTACCCGCCCTTTGTATCCCCGGTTGCAAGCCTGGCAACCTTGCGCGCGGTAAGGTTGCCAACTGCCATCGAGTTCAGCAGCCAAAAAACCGGCCTCGATCAAGGTTTGCCGCGTCAAATCCTCGGGCACTTTGCATTGCATGCACAGGCACCGGGCCAGCCGCTGCGCAGTGATCAGCATGATGCTGGAGGCCACGTTGTAAGGGGCAATGCCCATGTTGCGCAACCGGGTCAGGGTGGTCGGTGCGTCATTGGTGTGCAGCGTGGACAACACCAGATGCCCGGTTTGCGCTGCTTTGATGGCAATGTCCGCAGTTTCCAGATCGCGAATCTCTCCAACCATGATGATGTCCGGGTCCTGCCGCAGAAAAGCCCGCAGCGCCACCGCAAAGTTCAGACCGGCTTTGTCGTTGACATTAACCTGGTTGACCCCGGGCAGATTGATCTCGCTGGGGTCTTCTGCCGTTGAAATGTTGACACCCGGCTGGTTCAACCAGTTCAGGCAGGTGTAAAGCGAAACCGTCTTACCGCATCCTGTTGGCCCTGTCACCAGCACCATTCCAGTTGGCCTACGCAAAGCCGCGAGTAAGCGCTCTTTTTCCTCGGGTTCAAGCCCCAAAGCGTCCATGCCCATTTGCGCGGCGCTCGGGTCGAGCACGCGGATCACGATTTTTTCGCCAAACAAGGTGGGCAAGGTACTCACCCGGAAATCAATCACCTGACCTGCGCCCATGGTCAGCTTGATACGGCCGTCTTGGGGCACGCGCTTCTCTGCAATGTCTAGCCGCGAGATCACCTTGATGCGCGAGGCCAGTGTGTCCTTCAGACCCAGCGGCGGGCTGGCCACATCTCGCAGCTCGCCGTCGATACGGAATCGAACCCTGTAATTGAACTCGTAGGGCTCGAAATGCAGGTCTGAAGCCCGCAAATCCACCGCTTGTTGCAGCATTTTTTGCAAAAACGTGACCGCCGAAGCTTCCTCGGGGCTGCCGCCGCCCATGGCACCTGCAGGGCGCTGCAAGCGGCCTTCAGCACTGGCCATGGCGAGAATTTTCTTTCATGCACTTATCATCACCGGCGGCAAAGAAAAAGTAAATCAAAAATACTCTTTTTTGGATTTTTGGTGCTGCCATTGCGGCCCGCCGCAGAATGGGCAGGACCATTGAAAAAGCCCACGCAGGCGTGGGCTTGACCAAATATCGGCGAAAGTAACTCGCCGGGGATCAGGACATCAGGCGATCAGGAAGTCAGCCTTGTTCTTGCCAGCCAGCCATTTAGGCGCTAGGCCGCGACCGCTCCATGTACTACCTGTCAAAGGATCACGGTACTTGGCTGCGACTTTACCGGTCTTTTTAACACCGGCCTTGGCTTTACCGCCGGGAAACACGTCACTGGCTTTCAGTTGATACTCATCTACAAGGGCGCGAACCTTAGAAATCGCATCGCCTACTTCTTTTTGACGCACTTCTGAAACCTGATTTTGCAGTGTTTCAATTTGGTTCAGAAGATCTTTCAGTGAACTCATTAATATTTCCTTGATAAAAAATTTATTCTAGCATCTTAAAGTATTTGTTTGGAAATCTGAATTCAAGCCGAATTACTTTCCGATATGGCAAATATTAACGGTACTTTACTCAAAAATAGTATGGTGAAACTTCATATCCGGAGAATGAGGAATTAGTTATTGAGAAAAAAGCTGCACTTTCTGCCCGGTTAATCACCCTGCCGGGTGCACCTGGACCTAACTACTTTGATTTCATTCAAAGGAGTTGGTCAACTTGCCGGCTAAGCCCGACGGTCCAGAAGCTGTGCGGCCAATTGCATCAAAGCCTGACGGTAGACCGTGTCAGGCAAGATGCTGAGCGCATCGACCGCAATCTGCGCCTGCGCTGCGGCGCTGGCCAGCGTGGCCTCTAGGGCGCCGGTGCGCTGCACAATGGCCAGAATGTCCGCCATTTTGCTGGTGTCGCCTGTTTCGATGGCCAGTTGCAAGGTTTGGCGCTCCACCTCGGTGCCACGCTGAATCGCAATGATCAAGGGCAAAGTTACTTTGCCTTCGCGCAGATCATCCCCCAGGTTTTTACCCATCTCGGATACATCGCCGTCGTAATCGAGCAGGTCGTCAATCACCTGGAAAGCGGTTCCCAGCGCCTGTCCATAGTCGGCACAAGCTGCTTCCACCTCTGGCGAAGAAAGGGCCAGCAAGGCAGCCAATCTGGCGCTGGCCTCAAACAATTTGGCGGTTTTAGAACGGATCACGCGCACATACTCGTCTTCGGACAAGCCGGCGTCGTTCATATTCATCAGCTGCTGAACTTCCCCTTCAGCGATCACGTTGGTCGCTTCTGACAGGGTGCGCATGATGCGCATGTCGCCCGCGTCCACCATCATCTGAAAAGCGCGGGAGTAGAGAAAATCACCCACCAAAACACTGGCCGGGTTGCCAAAAGCCTCGTTGGCTGTTTCACGACCGCGGCGCAGGGTGGATTCATCGACCACATCGTCGTGCAGCAAGGTGGCCGTGTGTATGAACTCCACCACAGCCGCCAGATTGAATCGCTGCTCGCCCTTGTAGCCGAGCGCACCACACATCAGCAGCAGCAGGGCCGGCCGCAGACGTTTGCCACCGGCGGCGACGATATAACGCGAAATCTGGCCGATCAAAGCCACTTCCGAGCTCAAGCGGCGCTCAATAACAGCGTCCATTCCCCGCATGTCGTCATCGATGAGGGCCAAAGCGGCCGCGGTACTTAAAGAGTGAAGAGACAAGTAGGTTCCAAGGCAGGTTTGAGATGATTATAGGAAGGCCCGAACAGCCAGTTCAGTCTTGGGCCGGCTCAGCCCGCTCAGCAAGGGCCCAAAAAGCTGCCCGCACAGGGGGGTCGACAAAGCCAAGGGACAGGGGCTATAATCGAGGGCTCTGCGGAAATCCGTCTGCAGAACTCAATAGACGAGGTCTTACATGTACGCGGTCATAAAAACCGGTGGCAAACAATACAAAGTTGCTACGGGTGAAAAAATTAAAGTAGAACAGATTGCTG
>CAXNEG010000048.1:0-9738 GCA_964201305.1 Polaromonas sp. | reverse complement strand
GCCAACACCAGCGCGGCGAACAGCCAGTCCAGCACGTTGCGACGCACGAAATAACCCTCATGCAAAACAAAGGCATCCTGACCGCCGCTGTTTTGCAAGGTGGTGGTTTGGGTGGTCATGAACGTTCCTGTAACAGTCGGGATTTCAGCATTTCAAACTCTTTATCGCCATCCATGGTCTTGCGATTGGACGACAGCGCCATGGTGGCATGACAAGCGGGCTGCGTTGCCTGAGCGGGTTCTGCCTGCATGTGCGGGGCCGACAGCCAAACCCAAAGCCGTCGCTCGCGCACATAAAGCATGGCAAAAATGCCCAGAATCAAGAAGGCACAGCCTAAATAGACGATGTTACGCCCTGGTGAACGCGTCACCTGGAAAACGCTGGCTTGCACTTGCGAAAACCCGGTCAATTCAAAAGCCACGGGCGCAGGGTAGTGGAACGCGTCACTCAAACTGAGCACCATCTGGGACATGAAGTTCTGTGCTTTTTCATCCCGCGCCAGGGGCGCAAGGCCGGCATCCTGGCGTGTTTGAGCGACCAACTCATACAGCACGCCATTGAGTATGCGCACCAGCACTTCGCTGGCGCGGTTGCGCTCGTCTTGCGGTACATTGATTTCCATGAAGTCTGAAATCGCCTGCAAGCCGGCCACCGGTTTGGCAGCGGGCCCTGCCGGGCTGGCAGCCGCGGGCTGGACGCTTTGCGCACCCGCGAACAAAGCCAGCGCCCGCGTGGCAGACGCCGTGAGCTGCGCGGCGAGGTCGGGTCTGTCGGTGGCGATGGCCTGGCGCACATAGCGCCTGACCGCTTCGTCGCGCTTGAGCGGATCAGCCAGCGCAGCACGCGTGGCCAAGAAGGTGGCCATGCTGCTTTCAGCATCCGCCGGCACGCGCAAAAATTGGAAGGAATCAGCCGGCGTTTCACGCACACCCAACAAAAAGACGGCCGTGCTGTCGGGGTTGGCGTCCATGCGCACCGGCAGCATGTAGTTCTGGAATTCACGGGCCTGACCGGCGGCATCGCGCAACTTGTAGCTCACGCTGGGCCCGACATTGCGCAACTCTTTTTGCGTGCTGGTCTTGTTGGCCGCACCCAGTCGGGCGTCAATCGCCTGGCGCAGATCTACCTTGCGCACGTCCGCGCCTGAACCCTCGGCCTGGCTGCCGCTTTGACCGAAGTTTTCTACATTGATCACGCGCAGCGCGGTGAATTCAAGGGTGAGCTTTTCGGGGCCGTTACTCAAATTGCTGGAGCCGCCGATAGTGCCCTGAATTTCAAAGGGCTTGGTGGCGGCGTTCATGGGAACCGCTTGCAGCGTGACGGTAGAGCCTCCATCGTCAAAGCTGGACTGGTAAATCTCAATGCCCCGGTGGCGCACCGGGTGATTGACTTCGACGCGAGCCGGAATTTCTTCACCCGTTTCTTTGTCATGGATCACGATGTCACTGGCAAACAATTTGGGCATGCCGGTGGCGTAATACTCGACCACAAATTTTTTCAGCTCGATGGAAAAAGGCAGCTCCTGCAAAAGCACGCCGCCGGGCTGGTTGAGCATGGCCGTGCTCGACTGCGCGCCTTCAGCCACCAGCAAATTGGCGCGAAAAGTCGGGTTGGCGCTGCTCAAGCGGTGCGTATCCGGCACGTCGGCAATCAAGCCGCCACCGGCAAACACAGTTTTGTCGTTGAACCACATCTGCGCGCGCACCATCAGATCACCGTCGAGCAGGCCGCCCAGGCACACCAGCACGATGGCACTGTGCGCCGCGATGTAGCCGAGCTTGTTGGCGGCACCCTTTTTAGCGGCCACCATCCAGCCGGCGTCACGCTGCTGAAGCTTGACGCGCCAGCCGCCTTGAACCAGCGTCTGGCCGATGCGCAGGGCGGCGGCTTCAGGCATTTCGGCCAGCTTGCTTTCTGCGCGGTGACCAAAGGCCTTGAGGCTTTGCTCGCGGATGTCTTCTTTGTAATGTTTGAGCTCGGCCAGGATTTTGGGAGCGTTGCGGCTGATGCACAAGCTGGTGCTCAAGACTAAAAAAGCCAGGATCAGCAAAAACCACCAGGCGCTGTAAACCGTGTTGAGACTGCTCAGGCTGAACACCTGGGCCCAGAAGGGGCCGAACTGGTTGACGTAATTGGCATAGGGTTCTTGCTGCTTGAGCACCGTGCCGATGACCGATGCGATGCAGATGAGCGTGAGCAGGGAGATCGAAAATCGCATGGACGACAACAACTCCACCACGCTGCGCCAGACGCGGGAGCCTGAGTCAAGCTCAATGCCTTGGGTGGAAACAGTCATGTCATTGGAAAGAGTTGGTGCGATCAGCTAAAAATCAGCGTGGAGACCAGCCCTTGTCGCGATCTGAGGGACAGGGCCGTGCCCATGAAAAAAGCGGGTCTTTCTAAGAAAGACCCGCCTGTTACCCGCATGAAAACTTAACGCAGACCGGCGATGTAGTCCGCCAGAGCGCGGATTTCACGGTCATTGAGCTTGGCAGCGACTTGGGTCATCTGCAAGTTGTTCTGGCGCACGCCATCACGAAAGCCGGTCAGCTGGGCGGCGGTGTAATCAGCATGTTGGCCACTAAGGCGTGGATACTGCACCGGGTTGCCGGCACCATTGGGGCTATGGCAGCCTGCACAGGCGGCGATCTGCCGGTCGGCCACACCGCCGCGGTAAATGCGCTCACCCAGAGCGACCAGCTCTTTTTCTTTGGCAAAGCCGGGGGTGCTTTTCTTGGTGGTGGCCCAAAAGGCGATGTTCTTCATGTCAGCATCGCTCAACTGAGACGCAAAACCTTGCATGATGGCGTTTTTACGAATGCCCGCCTTGAACTCCTGCAACTGTTTGACCAGGTATTCAGGGTGCTGCTGCGCCAGCTTCGGATTGACCGGGGAGCCGGAATTGCCGTCAGCGCCGTGGCAGGCTGCGCACGCTGCTGTGAACTTGGCTTCGCCAGCGACAAGGTCAGGCTTGACGACCTTGGCCTGCGCAGCTGCCGCAGGTGGCGCCACAGCATGGGACGACAAAGCAGTCGCAGACAACAGGGCAGCAAAGAAATAAGTGACAAGCAGCTTCATATCGGGGCGTTTTAAATTAAGGTGCGTAAGAAACCATCAACATCTGATTTTACAATGGCTTAGCCTTGGTAATACGGACTGAAGTCCGGAATCGGCCCGGATTCAGGGGCCACAGGGCTTTTGGGCCTTGTTTCAGCCTTGCGCCCCATCAACGAGATCCACCCTATGACCGCACCAGCCCCCCCTACTTCTTCCGCGGTTTTAGCGCCGGACATGGACAAAATCGCCATGGGCTGGCTGCATACCGCCAAATTTCTGACCACTGCGCCCGAATTGCATCATCTGCCGCCGCTGGATGTCCCTGAAATTGCTTTTGTTGGACGCTCCAACGCCGGCAAGTCCACCTGCATCAACACCTTGACGCAGCAGCACCGGCTGGCGTTTGCCTCCAAAACACCGGGGCGTACGCAGAGCATCAACTTGTTTTCACTGGGTAAGCAAGGCATCACCGACGCCGTGCTGGCCGACTTGCCCGGCTATGGCTACGCAGCCGTGCCCAAAGCCGCCAAATACCGCTGGCAACAGGTGATGGCCAATTACCTGCAAACCCGCCGCAACTTGACTGGCATCGTCCTTTTGTGCGACCCGCGACTGGGCCTGACCGAGCTTGATGAAATTTTGCTCGACGTGGTACGCCCCAGGGTGGTTGAAGGCCTGAAGTTTCTGGTCTTGCTGACCAAGTCCGACAAGCTCAACAAAACCGAAGCGGCCAAGGTGCTGTCCATCGTGAGTCTGCAAGCCGGCGGCGGTGATGTGAAACTTTTTTCCGCCCTCAAACGCAAAGGGGTGGAGGAGGTCGCCAAACACTTGTGGCACTGGGCCCATCCCGAAGGCCTGGAGGCAGCGGTGCCGACGTCGGCCCAACCCGCCAGAGCGACTCCGTCATCTGAGGCCGCAGACCCAGAATCCTGAGGCCTGGGGCCATGTCGGGTGCTTTCTTAACCAGGCATGCCCATGATCCAAACCCGTGACCACCTGTTGCCCCACGGCATCTCCCTGTCTTGCCGCACTGCGGGCTCGGCGGGTCGGCCGGTGCTGATGTTTTTGCACGGTTTTCCCGAAGCAGCTTTTGTTTGGGATGACATGCTGCTGCATTTTTCCAGGCCCGATAACGGCGGCTATCACTGCGTGGCGCCCAACCTTCGCGGCTACGCCGGCTCCAGTGCTCCAGCTGAAGTGGCCGCGTACCGGTCCAAACACCTGATGCAGGACGTGACGGCGCTGACGGCTGATATCTGCGGCGAAAGCGGACAACTGGCCTGTTTGGTGGCACACGACTGGGGCGGGGCGGTGGCCTGGAACCTGGCCGCCGCCAGCCCGGGTTTAGCGGCCAGGCTGGTGATCATCAACTCACCGCATCCGGGTACTTTTTTAAAGGCTCTGCAGCATTCTCCAGCTCAGCAGGCGGCCAGCGCTTACATGAACTTTTTGATACGCCCCGACGCCGAGGCCCTGCTGGTCGAGGACGACTACCGCCGGCTTTGGGCGCTGTTCACAGGCATGGGCACGGTGGACGGCCCCAGCGTCTGGTTGACAGAGTCGCTCAAACAACAGTACCGCGCCGTATGGGAAGCCGGCCTGAGCGGACCGCTGAACTATTACCGCGCCTCGCCCCTGCGGCCGCCGCGCCCAGGCGACCCGGCAGCGGCTGCTATCTCGCTGCCGCCGGGCATGCTGCAAGTGACGCTGCCAACGCTGGTGCTGTGGGGCACCGGCGACACCGCTTTGCTGCCGGAGTTGCTCGACGACTTGGGTTCTTTTGTGCCGCAAATGAGGCTGGAGTGCATCGAAGGCGCAACGCACTGGATCGTGCATGAACAGCCGGCGTTGGTACAAGCGCGGCTGGCGGCTTTTCTGGGCTGACGGGCCAAGTACGCCGTGGCTCAATAGACCGCAGGCTCCCCTTCGGGGCGGGTCTTGAAGCGCTTGTGCACCCAGTAGTATTGCGCCGGCATGGTCTGAATAAAGCGCTCTAAATGCGCGTTAACTAAGGCTGTGTCAGCCAACAGATCGTCGGTCGGATAGTTGTCCCAGGCGGACATCACCTCGACTTCGTAGCCCTCTGCGGTGAGCCTGGGCACCACCGGCACCACTTTGGCGGGGCCTAAGCGGGCAAAGCGGGGAATCGAGGGCAGCGTTGCGGTCTGCACGCCAAAAAACGGCACAAACACCGTGTTGTCTCTGCCGAAGTCCATGTCGGGCAGCAAGTACAGCAACTCACCCGCCCGCAGCGCGTTGACATGGGTTTTGACGCCCTCGCTGCGCAAAAACAAACGCAAGCGCCCGAAACGCTGTCGCCCCGCTTTGATCCAACTGTCCAACAGCGCGTTGCTCTGGCGCGAGTAAATCGTGGTCAGGTCCCGGTCTACATGAATATTGACCGCCGTCACGCCGGCATCCAAGCCATAAAAGTGCGGGCAAAACACAATGGTGGGCGCCTGGCCGTCCAGCTCATGCACCGCCCCGCACAAGCGCAGGCGCTGCATCAGCACGGCGCGCGGTCCGTGCCAGAGCCAGCTGCGGTCCAGCCAGGTCTGGGCAAAATAAACAAAGCTCTGGCGCGCCAGCACCCTGCGCTGCGCCGCACTGAGTGCCGGAAAACAAAGCGCCAGATTGGTTTGCACCACACGCCGGCGCGGCAGCACCACAACGTAAAGAACATAGCCCAGGCAGACGCCCAGACGGCGCACCCAAGGCAGCGGCAAGGGTGCCAACAGCCGCATCAACACAATGCCGGCATGCGTGCCCAGGCGGGCTAAGAGCTGCAGCGGCCCCATGCTCAAGTCGACTCCCCGCCATTGTTTGCCGGCGCATCCGCCGCATTGGCCGGCGCGGCCGGCATTCGCCTAGGTTTTTTGTAGCGCGCATAGGCCCACAGGTAGTGCCCAGGCTGGCTCAGTATCAGTGACTCGATGCACTGGTTGAGCAGCGTCACAGCCTGCAACAAGTCGGGCGGCGGGGTGGTGTTCAAGCCGGTCAGCGGCGGCAAAATTTCCATGTCATAACCCGCGCCGCGCGGCAAGCGCAACAAACGTACCGGCAACAAGGCGGCGCCACTTTGCAGCGCCAAACGCGCAGCCAAAGTCATGGTGTAGGCGGGCTTACCGAAAAATGGTGCCCAGACACCCAGACCCTCTGGCGGCACCTGATCGGTCAGAAGCGCCACGGCAGCGTTGGCTTTGAGCGCTTTGTGCATTTGCCGGATGCCGCTGAGGCTGGCCGGAATCGCCACCATGCCGGGGCGCTGACGGCTCAGCTGCGTCAGCCGTGCCAGCCAAGGCTTGCGTGCAGGCCGGTAAATAGCAGTGACCGGGCCATAGAGTTCGGCCAGCACCTGCGGCGCCAACTCAAAACTGCCAGCGTGCGGCCCGAAAAAAATCACCCCGCGACCTGCGGCAAATGCCGCCTCCACATGGGCCTGTCCCGTGACCTTGACATTGCCAAGACAGGACTGGCCGTGGGGACGCATCCAGAGTTTGGGCAGCTCAGCGACAAAACGACCAGCCTCGGCAATGGCCGGGCGGGCCTGCTCGAAATTGACCCCGGCCTGGGCCACGTTAGAGCGGAAAGTGGCACGGTAACGCGGACTGAGCGCCCATACCGCCCAACCCAAGGCTGCGCCCAGCGCATGCAGTGCGCGCAGTGGCCAGATGGAGAAAAATCGAAACAGCAAAAGCATCAGGCAATGGTGATCGGCAAGCGGGTTAAGGGCATCTGCCCGGGGCACACGCCGGCCTTTTTTGGAAAGTGACCTAGTTTAAGTGGCCGAAACTGCCGCCCCCGGCATATAATTTGTTGGTCGCCGAGTTACAGAACAACTTGCAGGGCGACGTTAAAGATATCTGCTAAAGCGTTCGCCTAGGCATCCCCAAGCCGGCAACGCGCCGACTAACCTGATGGAGTGCATTGACATGGCGAACGATTTCCTTTTCACATCCGAGTCCGTATCCGAAGGCCACCCCGACAAGGTCGCCGATCAAATTTCTGACGCGATCCTCGACGCAATTTTCAAGCAAGACCCCAAGTCCCGCGTGGCCGCAGAAACGCTGTGCAACACCGGCCTGGTGGTGCTGGCTGGCGAGATCACCACCAACGCGCACGTCGATTACATCCAGGTGGCGCGCGACACCATCAAGCGCATCGGCTACGACAACACCGAGTACGGCATTGACTACAAGGGCTGCGCAGTGCTGGTGGCTTATGACAAGCAGAGCAACGACATCGCCCAAGGCGTAGACCATGCGTCTGACGACCACCTGAACACCGGTGCCGGTGACCAGGGCCTGATGTTCGGCTACGCCTGCAGCGAGACCACCGAGCTCATGCCTGCCCCCATTTACTACGCACACCGTCTGGTCGAGCGCCAGGCGCAGTTGCGCAAGGACGGTCGCCTGCCCTTTCTGCGTCCTGACGCCAAGAGCCAAGTGACCATGCGCTATGTCGACGGCAAGCCGCACAGCATCGACACCGTGGTGCTCTCCAGCCAGCACAGCCCCGAAATGAGTGACGGCACCAAGATGAAGCCGGCATTCATAGAAGCCGTGATCGAAGAGATCATCAAGCCCGTGCTTCCCAAGGAATGGCTCAAGGACACCAAGTACCTGGTCAACCCGACCGGCCGCTTTGTCATCGGCGGACCGCAGGGTGACTGCGGTCTGACCGGCCGCAAGATCATTGTGGACACCTACGGCGGCGCCTGCCCGCACGGTGGCGGCGCGTTTTCCGGCAAGGACCCCACCAAGGTGGACCGTTCAGCCGCCTACGCTGCGCGTTATGTGGCCAAGAACATCGTGGCCGCTGGCCTGGCCAAGCAGTGCCAGATCCAGGTGGCTTACGCGATTGGCGTGGCCAAGCCCATGAACGTGACCATCTACACCGAAGGCACGGGCGTGATTCCTGACGAGCAGATCGCCGCACTGGTCAATGAACACTTTGACCTGCGACCCAAAGGCATCATCCAGATGCTGGATCTGCTGCGCCCGATCTACGAAAAAACAGCCGCTTACGGTCACTTCGGCCGTGATGAACCTGAGTTCAGCTGGGAGCGCACCGACAAGGCCGCGATGTTGCGTCAGGCCGCAGGGATCAAGGGCTGAGGCTCCGGCCAGGCTGTCCCGGGCGCAGTCGCATGGCTGCTGCTCCCGGGAAAGAACTCTGGCGGCCATAGCGGTCCATGTCGATGGCTGTTTCCGACACCACCTCGGATGAGCTGCGTGCGCTGGCCTGGGCGCTTACCGACTGGGCTTGCGACTGCATGTAAGCGCCCAGCCAGCGCGCTCTGGCGACTGCGGCTTCGCATTCGGGCACACGGCGCTGTTCGTAGGCTTGCAAGGCCTGCTCTGTAGCGCCATGCTGCGCAATAGCGTCTGCCAGCGCCACGGCATCCTGCGCCGCTTTGGTCACACCCATGCCGATGTGCGGGCGGGCAACAAATGATGCGTCACCCATCAAAGCCACCCGACCGAAGGCCACGCGCTCAGAGGACAGGTCATAAATGGGCTGCAAAAAAGGCTGCGCAGTTTTCTCGATCATCTCGGCAAACTGAGGCGCCAGCAGGGCGCGCGCTGCCTGGCGCATGTCGGCGACCTGGCGCCAGTCCACCTTGTTCGGTGAAATACCACCCTGATGGCTCACGCCGTCTGCATCGGTGAGTAAGCGCGCCAACACGGGCGCGGGGGCCGGCCGGTACCAGACAAAGTTGTAGGCTCTGTGCCCGGGACGTATGTCATTGCCGGGGCCGGCAACGGGGTAGCCGATGAGCTGCTCACCCAAAGGCAATCCAAAGCCGAAGGTCTCAAAAACTGTTTGCAAAGTACGCTCGGACAACACCGCTTCGTCGCAAACGCCGCGCCAGGCCACATAACCCGCGTAGCACGGCTGCACCTGCGGCGCGTATTGCTGACGCACCACCGAACGGATGCCGTCGCTGGCCACCACCAGCTCCGCAGACCATGTTTGCGGCCCTTGCGGGCCCAGTCCGTGCACCACCGCAGCACTGCTTTGCTGCTCTATTTTTTGCACCGTCACGCCCTGCACATAAAGCGAAGTCGGCAAGAGCTGGTGCAGCAAGTCATACAAGCGGCTCCAGGAGGTCAGCACCTGCGGCATGTCAATGCATATCTCGGTGCGGCCCTGCGCGTCCAGCGCAACGCGCTGGCGCACCTGAACGCCCAGCGCTTCGTCGACCTGAAGACCGGCCTGCCCCAAAGCCGAAAAAAGCGCGTCGTGCGTGACGATGCCGGCACCCCGCCCGTCCATGGAGCCGCGGACTTTTTCAAGCACACAGACTTCGTGGCCCTGCCGGTGCAGAACATTGGCAGCCAGCAAGCCGCCCAGCGAACCGCCGATGACAACGATGCGCGCCATTCAGGCTGCTGCGTCGAGCGCCTGCTTTTCGGCAGCCGGGTAATTGAGCTCGACCACCACGCCGTTCGGGTCGTCGAGGAACAGCTGATGCAAGCCGATAGATGGCACGGTGCGCTGTCGCGGTGCTATGCCCCGTATTTTCAGATGCGCCAACATATCGCTCAGGCCATCAGCGAAGAACGCAATGTGATCGATCGCCCCACTGCCCGTGAGCGAGGAAACGTCGCGATCACCCAGGTATTTTTTCAGGCCTTCCGGGTCCTTCGGGTCCATGCCGATCACATGCACCACGGC
>CAXNEG010000047.1:0-9795 GCA_964201305.1 Polaromonas sp. | reverse complement strand
CTGACTTTTTCAATGCGCAGCCTGAGCTATCCGGACCTGTTGGCGCAGTCGGTGGCCCTGGCCGCCCGCCAGATCGGTGAGCCGGCCTGGCCCGATGCGATCTGGCAGCAGGAGCGCGAACGCATCAGCGCTTCCATTCGTGAGTCTGATACCCGACCTGCGACTGTGGCCGCCAAGGCTTTTCGCGCAGCCGTCTACGGTCCCCACCCTTATGGCCTGGAAACCACGCCCGCCACGCTGGCGCGCATCAGCACAGCAGACATGCAGCAGTTTTATGCCCAGCATGTTGAGCCCTGCAGAGCCAAAGTCAGCGTGGTCGGCGACGTCACGCGGGCTCAAACCGATGCCTTGGTCACTGCGCTGCTGGCCCGACTGCCCCAGCGCGATGCGGCGCGCTGCCAGGCTTTGCCGGCTGTGGCGGAAGTTCAGGCGCTCAGCGCGCCGGTGAACCGGTCTCTTGCTTTTGAATCTGCCCAAGCGCATGTCTTGATCGGCCAGCCCGGCTACAAGCGCTCAGACCCTGATTTTTTTGCGCTCACAGTTGGGAACTATACCTTGGGCGGCGGCGGTTTTGTGTCGCGGCTGACCACCGAGGTACGTGAAAAGCGTGGCCTGACCTACAGCGTCTACAGCTATTTTGCGCCCGGTCTGCATGCTGGCGCGTTCACCATTGGTTTGCAGACGCGGCCCGACCAGGCGGCGCAGGCGGTCGAGGTGGCACGTGCAGTGCTTGCAAAATTCGTGGCCGAAGGTCCAAGCGACGCCGAACTCAAGGCCGCCAAGGACAACCTGGTGGGCGGCTTTGCGCTGCGTATCGACAGCAACGCCAAGCTGCTTGACAACATCGCCAACATTGCCTGGAACAACTTGCCTTTGGACTACTTAGACACCTGGACTGTGCAGCTTGAAAAAATCAGCGCGGCCGATATCAAGGCTGCTTTTTCCCGCAAACTACAACCCGAGCGCATGGTCACTGTGGTGCTGGGCGCAGGCCCATGAACGGGCGTTCAGACGCCCGCTCAGACGCGCGTTCAACGCCCGCGCCCAAAGCAAAGGCCAAGCCCGGCCCGCGCCAGAACAAGTCACTGCCCGGCGAGGTGCGCATCATTGGCGGCATTTACAAGCGCACCAAACTGCCGGTGGCCGACAAGCCGGGTTTGCGCCCGACACCGGACCGGGTGCGCGAAACCTTGTTTAACTGGCTCGGTCAGGATCTGACCGGTTGGCGTTGCATTGACATCTTTGCCGGTACCGGCGCGCTGGGCTTTGAAGCTGCATCTCGTGGCGCGGCCGAGGTTTTGCTGTGTGAGCAAGACCCGCAATTGGCGCTCAAACTCAAGGCTTTACAGGAACGCTTGCAGGCCGGCTGTGTTCGGGTCGAGCGCGGCGACGGTGTGGGCCTGCTGCGCCGGCAAAGCCCGGGCTCGATGCAACTGGTTTTCATTGACCCGCCTTTTGAGTCCACGCTGTTTGAGCCCGCCCTGAAGGCGGCGGCCGACGCGATTGCACCGCAGGGGCTGGTCTACCTGGAAGCCCCGCGGAGCTGGACTGCTGAAGAACTGGCCCCCCTGGGCCTGGTGGTCTGGCGCAGCAGCAAGGCCGGCGCGGTGCATTTTCATCTGCTGGCGCGCCCGGCTGCCTTCCCGGCCTGAGCAGTGCGCCAAGCGGCATAATCAGCCCATGGCTCAGACAAACTCCCGTACTGCTGTTTACTGCGGCACTTTTGATCCCTTTACCCTGGGGCATGAAGACGTGGTGCGCCGCGCTGCAGGCTTGTTTGACCAACTCTTGATTGCCGTGGCCGTAGCCCATCACAAAAAAACCTTGTTCAGCTTGCAAGAACGAGTGCGTTTGGTTGAGCAGGCGGTGCAGAGCATTGCGTCCGCAGGGGACATCCGGGTCTTGCCCTTTGAGGGCCTGATCATGGATTTTTGCGCTCAGCAGCAAGCCAGCGCTGTGGTGCGCGGTGTGCGCAATCTGACTGACTTTGATTACGAAGCACAGATGGCCGCCATGAACCGCAAGTTGCGGCCCGGCGTCGAGACTGTTTTTTTGCTGCCCGATGCATCCTTGCAATGCATCAGCAGCACGCTGGTACGTGAAATCAGCAAGCTTGGCGGCGACGTGAGTCAGATGGTCAGCCCCGCCGTAGCCGCCGCCTTAAAAGGCGTTCACGCAGCGCCGCCGGGGCGCTGACATGGCGCTGCTGATCACCGACGAGTGCATCAACTGCGACGTGTGTGAGCCGGAGTGCCCGAACCAGGCCATCTACATGGGCAAAGAAATCTACGAGATAGACCCGCACAAGTGCACCGAATGCGTCGGGCATTTTGATGAGCCCCAATGCGTACAGGTCTGCCCGGTGGCCTGTATTCCTATTCATCCCCAGCACATCGAAAGCCGGGAAACCTTGATGCAAAAATACCACCGCCTTCAAGCCGCCTTGGAGGCGAGCACAGGACCCAAGCCTTAGCACTGGGTTGAGCCGGCATGAGGCCCGTTTATTCAGGGCGTGTCGGTGGCACCGGTCGGGCCCTTTTCTGCTTCGGTTGCAGGCTCGGGCTTGCGCGGTGGCTTGGGTCGCACAGGCGCATGCGTGTGAATCAGCATGGTGGCTTTTTCCATCTCACCGTCTATCAACATAGGCAGCGCCTTCAAACTGCGGGGCAGGGCGTCTTCAATGGCCGCACGGTGCTCTTGCGAGGGCTTTTGTAGCACCCAGTTAACCACCTCGGATTTATCACCAGGGTGGCCCACGCCGATGCGCAGGCGCCAGTAGTCAGCGCTGCCGAGCTGGGCGTGAATGTCGCGCAGGCCGTTGTGGCCGGCGTGGCTGCCGCCAAATTTAAGCTTGAGCTGGCCGGGCACGATATCTAGCTCGTCATGTGCAACGAGGATTTCTTCAGGCTTAAGTTTGAAAAAACGGGCCAGCGCAGCAACGGATTTGCCAGACAGGTTCATGAAGGTACGCGGCTCAAGCAACCACACTGTCTGTCCTTTGACGGTGGTGCGTGCCACCACGCCGTGGTAGCCCTTGTCCAGCACCAGGCTCAGCTTGAGTTCCCGGGCCAATGCATCGAGCCACCAGAAACCGGCGTTGTGGCGGGTGGCTTCGTATTCAGGACCCGGGTTGCCCAAGCCGACAAAAAGTTTGATCATGAAGCGATGAATTCCGTGTGAGCGCTTTGTCCAAAAGTCTTTGCCGAACTGTAACGCCTGCAGACCTCAACAAAAAGGCCCATACCCTCTGGGGAGGATATGGGCCGGTAAGGCAAAAGCCTGCTCTGCTGTCTTCGGCTTATTTCTTGGCTGCAGGTGCCTTGGCTGGCGCCTTGGCCGGCGCTTTGGCGTCTTTGGCATCCTTGCCTTCTTTGGCATCTTTGGCATCGGCTGCAGGTGCTGCCTCGGCGGGAGCTTCCTCGACGATCACCGAAACGGAGGCCAGCACAGGGTTTTCTTGGCCTTTAACGACAAATTTCACGCCTTTTGGCAGGGTGATGTCTTTGACGTGCAGTGACGAGCCTTTTTTCATGGCGCTCAGATCCACGGCGATGAACTCAGGAATGTCCGCCGGGAAGCAGGAGATCGTCAGCTCAGTCATCACGTGGTTGACCAGGCAACCTTCGGCTTTGACGGCCGGTGAATTTTCTTCACCGCTGTAGTGAACTGGCACTTTGACAGTCATGCGGGTCGTGGCTTCGACGCGCTGGAAGTCGATGTGCAAGATCTGCTGTTTGAAGGGATGCATCTGCAGATCACGCAACAAAACTTTGTGGCTCTTGCCGGCGAGTTCCATGTCGAGGATGGACGCGTGGAAAGATTCTTTCTTGATGGCGTGGAACAGCGCGTTGTGATCGAGCTCGATCAGCAAAGGCTGGCCAGTGCCACCGTAAACGATACCGGGCGTGCGTCCGGTGATGCGGAGACGGCGGCTCGCACCCGTGCCCTGCATGGCGCGCTCAAAAGCGACGAATTTCATATCAATACTCCTAAAGAGGCATGCCGCGACCAGCTAGCCTCGTGACGAAAAAAGGCGGTGCCCGAAGGTGCCGCCAGCTTTTTGCCTCAGATCAAAACAGGTTGTCTTGGTCTGAAAACAAACTCATCACCGACTCACCCTTGGCAATGCGTTGTATCGTTTCGGCGATCAACGGGGCCACGGAGAGTTGGCGGATTTTTTTGCAACTTAAGGCGTTGTCAGTCAAAGCGATGGTGTTGGTCACCACCACTTCGTCGAGTACGTCACCTTTGGCAATGCGGTCAATGGCAGGACCCGAAAAAATCGGGTGGGTGCAATAGGCGTAAACTTTTTTGGCGCCGCGTTCTTTGAGAACTTCAGCCGCCTTGACGAGCGTGCCTGCTGTGTCGATCATGTCGTCCATGATGACGCAATTGCGCCCTTCGATGTCACCAATCACGTGCATGACTTCAGACACATTGGCCTTGGGCCGGCGCTTGTCAATGATGGCCATGTCGCAACCCAGTTGCTTGGCCAGCGCCCGGGCCCGCACCACACCACCCACGTCGGGCGAGACGACCATCAGGTCGGTGTAGTTTTTTTGGCGCAGGTCACCCAGCAAGACGGGAGATGCATAAATATTGTCAACTGGTATGTCAAAGAAACCCTGGATCTGGTCGGCATGCAAGTCCATGGTCAGCACACGCGACACGCCCACGGTTTGCAGCATGTTGGCTACCACCTTGGCAGTGATGGGGACGCGGGCCGAACGCGGGCGGCGGTCCTGGCGGGCATAGCCGAAGTAAGGAATCACGGCGGAAATGCGCTCGGCGGATGCGCGTTTGAGCGCGTCCACCATGATCAGCAGTTCCATCAGGTTGTCATTGGTCGGGGCGCAGGTGGACTGCACCACAAAGACTTCACGGGCCCGCACGTTCTGGTGAATTTCCACGGTGACTTCGCCGTCCGAAAAGCGCCCGACATGGGCACCGCCCAATGAAATGCCCAGGTGATGGGCAATCTCCTGGGCCATGCTCGGGTTGGCATTGCCGGTGAAAACCATGAAGTCGGGGTTGTGCGCAAGCATGAGGGGTCCAGCGGTGTTTGGCAGTAAAGCGAAGAAAAAGCAAAAAACACACTAAAAACACATGGCGCTCAATGCTCTGGCAAATAGCCTTGACATGCCGCGCATGGGCCTGGTGGCCGCGCCTGCAATCTCAAAACCGCTCAACAAAGACACCGAACAAAAGGACCTGGCCCCGTACCCGTTGTGGGAGTCCGTCGCAAGGGCCAAAAATTTGGCAGGGGTGGAAGGATTCGAACCTGCGAATGCCGGAATCAAAATCCGGTGCCTTAACCAACTTGGCGACACCCCTACACAGGACTGTTGCTGTTGACCGGCAACCTCTCGGTCCCGTGACTTCAGCAACACACCTATCAATCGTCGCTAGGAAGCATTTTCTCGAGCCGGAATTTTACCAACCGGCCAGAGGGTGCGCCTCCAGGTTGCCGCACTGCCTGATCTGCCAGTCGCCGGGGGCGTCTGAAACCATCATTTCGTTTGGCATTTGCGCAAAAACAGCACTTCCAGAGCCGGTCATTCGGCCTTGCAAACCTTGTTCCGTAAGCCAGTTCAGGGACTGAACCACCGGCGGGCAGAGCTTTTCGGCGACCGGCTGCAAGTCGTTCCGGCCGAATCCGTAGACACGGCCGTTGTCATTTGCAGCAAAGCCTAGCATTGTAGCAGTTTCGGTGTCACGTTTTAGCTCTGGAGAGCTAAAAATGGCCTGTGTTGACAGCCCGGCTGCCGGTTTAATCACCAGGAAACGGGCGGCTGGCAAAGTGATTGGCGTGATCAGCTCGCCAATGCCTTCTACCCAGGCATGGCCACCGCACAGGAAAAAGGGCACATCGGCTCCCAGCGAAAGCGCCAGCGCCATCAGCTTGGCGGGGGGCAGCCGCAGGCCCCACAGGCGCTGCAAAGCCAGCAGGCAGCTGGCGGCGTCGGACGAGCCGCCGCCCATACCGGCTTGCGATGGAATGCGCTTTTCGAGGCTGATGTGCACCCCCAGGGTGGTGCCGGTGGCCGCTTGCAAGGCGCGCGCAGCGCGAACGCTGAGGTCTTCGGCAGGTAAATCCTGGTTGACGGCCAGCCCCAGGTCGGTGCGGGAAATCACACCATCGCGTCGTAATTCGAAGTGCAGCGTGTCACACCAATCGATCAGCATCAACACGGACTGCAGCAGGTGGTAAGCGTCGGCGCGCCGGCCCGTGATGTGCAAAAACAAGTTGAGTTTGGCCGGCGCCGGCACATCGTAGAGGGCCTTGAGCGGGGCGCGTACGGTTAAATCGGACATGGGTGTCAGGGGGCAGGTCTGTCGAGCACGATGCGCAGTTCTGCGCGCGGCAAAGGCTTGCTGCGCTGGGCACTGATGCGGCCCTGCGCCAGTTGCCCTAGATCAGCTGTCCAGCCTTGCTGCTGGCCGGGCTTTCCATGCAGCCAGTCAAACAAGGCCGCTACCGGCAGCGCTGCCCCTGTGGACTGCGCAATCAGGGCGTCGATGTTGCTGAATCTACGGGCTTTGCCGGGCTCTTCCAGTACGGCTTCCAGTGGCGTCCAGCGAGCGGCCAGCAAGGTATTGCCCAGCGGGCTGCTGAGCAGCAGTTCACCCTTTTCGGGGCTGCCTTTGAGCTCAAAGCCCGCGCTGAAGGATTGGACCGGCTCGCTGTGCACTTGCAGGCTCAGTCGCCCGGACCAAAGCTCAGCCTGCGCTGCTCCGGCGGGGGTACGCGGCGCGTACATGCAGGCTGTGAGCAAGCTCAAGCTGAGCAGCAGGGCAGCAAGGACGATGCGCTGGCAGCTGTTACGGCGCATCAACGGCGCAGTGGCGACTAGACTCAGGCTCAGCATCCGGGGGGCCACGGCTTCAGAGTTTGACGCCAAAGCGTTGCAGCGTTTCGCGCAGCGTCTCGTTGTCGGCATTCATCATTTGGCCTTCTTTCCATACCGCCAGGGCACGATCACGCTGGCCCAGGCGCCAGAGCACTTCGCCCAGGTGCGCGGCGATTTCCGGGTCCGGCTTGTCTTTGTAGGCGTGATTCAGAAGACGGGCGGCCTCATCGAGGTTGCCCAGCCTGAATTCAACCCAGCCCAGACTGTCCCGGATGTAGGGGTCGGTGGGGGCCAACTCAACCGCTTTTTGGATCAACTGCTTGGCTTCAGGCAAGCGCACATTCCGATCTGCCAGTGAGTAGCCCAGCGCGTTGTAGGCCGCCTGGTAGTCGGGTTTGAGCGAGATAACGCGCTTGAGCAGCTGCTCCATCTCGGGCAGCCGGTTGAGCTTTTCCGCTGTCATCGCCTGCTCGTAGATCAGCTCGATGTCTTGGGGTGCGGCGGCCACCGCCTGCACCATGCGATCGTAGGCCATCTGCAGTTGTTTAAATTCTTTGAGCAGGGCCACTTCGGCAAACAGTTTGTTGCGGGCGTCATCGGCTTTACGCTCGGGCAGCTCACGTATCAAAGCAATTCCGGCCTGTAACTGCCCCTGACGCGCCAGCAAAGCAGCGCGGCGCGATTGGGCTTGCAATAAAACATCAGGGCTGTCGATACGTTGCAGCCACTTCTCAGCTTCATCGAAGGCTTTGCGCTGTTCTGCAATTTGCGCCAGCGCCAAAAAGGCCTGGGCCAGTCCACGCTCTCGGTTGGCAGAAGTGGGTTGAAGCTCGGCCAGGCTCAGGTACTGTTTAAAGGCCGCTTCTGCAGGGGCAGCTTGCTTTTCCTGCAGTTGCAGGGAGCCCAGTAGCAGCCAGGCTTGTGCAAAGTCGGCCTGGGTGCGCGTGATGGTCTGAAGTTGCGCCAAAGCTTCTGGATAGCGTTGCAAACCGATCAAATTGCGGGCGTAGGCAAAACGCAGCTCTGTTTGTGCGCCAGCAGTCTCACTAAGTTGTTGAATTACCAGAGCTTCTGCGGCGGGCATGGTCGGGTCCATCAACTCAATTGCCATCATGAGCGGGTCTTCGGCTTTACGGTCGGCTGCATGGCCGCGCTGCACGGCTTCGAGCGCGCCGGCCTTGTTGTCTGCGGCCAGGCGCAGGCGCGCGGCCATGGCCCAGGCTGCTGACGAAGTGGCCGAGGCCTTGAAGTAAGGCGCCAGGGCTTGCTCGACCAGCTCTTGCACAAGTTTCTTATCGCTCATGCGCGCATACAACCTGGGCACTGAGGCCAGGGCTTGAATGCGTTCCAGCACGGGGGTGAGTTCCATCACTACCTTGAGCGCCTCAGCAGACTCGCTCAAGCGGTTGAGTGCCAAAAGAATTTGCAGGATGTAGCGACTTGCTTCGAGCGAGCCGGGCTGGGCCAGCTTCCAGGCCCGGGCTGCCTGTAGAGCGATTTCTCCGGAGCGAGACTGCAGAGCCAATTCCGTGGCGCGCTGAAAAAGCCGCCCGTCCTGACTTTTGCGGGCGGCGTCCAGAATCAGTGAAACTGCCGGGCCGGTCTCGCCACTGCCGGCAATCAACTCACCGAGCAGCACCTGGTAAAACAACTGCGCATCCATCTGATTGCCCGTATCGCGGGATGGCCTGGCTTTGGGTGCGGCGGGCGAAGTCACCCCTTGGGCCGGGGCGGGCGGCGCTGTTTGTGCAGCCGTCAGCGGAATCAGCAAACACCAAATCGATAAGGCACACAGGAGTTTTATCTTCATCAAGCCATGATAATTCAAGCTATGCCTGAATTGCCGGAAGTTGAAGTGACCCGCCTGAGCTTTGCCGACCGCATTGCCGGGGCGAGCGTTGTCTCTGTGACCATGGGCAAGCCCCTGCGTTGGGCACTGGGCTGCGCTCCGGCCAAGTTGGCCGGTCAGGTGGTCTTGGGCGTGCGCCGTCGTGGCAAGTACCTGCTGATCGATCTCAGCGACGGTTTGCTGCTGGTGCACCTGGGCATGTCGGGCAGCCTGGTGTTTGCCCGCCACTTGCCCGCGCCAGGCAAACATGACCATTTTGAGATGCAGACTACGCAAGGTTCTTTGCGCTTGAATGACCCGCGCCGCTTTGGCGCGGTGGTCTATGCCCGCAGCCAGTCAGACCCGGTTGCGCAAAAATTACTCGGTCACTTGGGCGTGGAGCCGCTGGATGAGACTTTTGCTTTGCCCGAATTTCAGGCGGCACTGAAAACCCGACAGACCGCCATCAAGCAGGTCTTGCTGGGCGGCGAGGTGGTGGTTGGTGTCGGCAATATTTATGCAAGCGAAGTTTTGTTTCTGGCGGGTATTCGGCCCACGCTGAAAGCTTGCAAAATTTCCAGGCCACGCAAGGCTTTGTTGCACGCCGCGATTGTCGAAGTGCTGACCCGGGCGGTCGAAAAGGGCGGCAGCACCTTGCGCGATTTTTCCAATGCGCAGGGCGAAAAAGGCTACTTTCAGCTCGAAGCCATGGTGTACGACAGGGCGGGCTTGCCCTGCAGACGCTGTGAGGCACCCCTGCGCCGAATCATGCAGGGCCAGCGCTCAACTTTTTACTGCAGCCGCTGCCAAAAATTCTAAAGTGGGGTGGTGCTGCCCCTTTTCTACACCGCACAACGCATGAAACCCGCACATTCAGCATCAGATCCTGCCAGCCCGTCGCATGCGCTGGTGTCTCGTTTTGCGGCCGATTTGGTGGCCTGGCAAAAGCAGCATGGCCGCAGCACTCTGCCCTGGCAAAACACCCGCGACCCTTACCGCGTTTGGTTGTCCGAGATCATGCTGCAACAAACGCAGGTGAGCACGGTGCTGGACTATTACGCCCGGTTCTTGCAGCGCTTTCCTGATGTGATGGCACTGGCCGCCGCTGACCTGGAC
>CAXNEG010000046.1:0-9879 GCA_964201305.1 Polaromonas sp. | reverse complement strand
GTCATTGGCATCGACCTTCCAGCGCGGCACTGCGGCATGCAAAGACTTGTGGTGGACTAAACTGCCAGACAAATCAACTACTTACAGCGCAACGCTAGTGAAACACATTATAGGGTCAGGAACAGCCAGGGCCAAACAACAGGCCAAAGTGCCTTTGACCAGGCCTTTTGTTTCGGCCATCCCGCCGGCCCCGCCAGCACCAGAGCCCATACCCACACTGGCGCCAGCGCTTTTGCCGACGTCCGCTGCCCAGGCCAGTTTGGTGACTGTCACAGAGGACTACAGCGGCCAGCGGCTGGACAATTTTTTGATCCGCCAGCTCAAAGGTGTTCCCAAAACCCATGTGTACCGCATCATCCGAAGCGGCGAGGTGCGCATCAACAAGGGCCGGGCGCAGGCCGACACCCGGCTTGAAGCCGGCGATGTGGTACGTCTGCCGCCTGTGCGTACGTCGGAGCGCGCCGATCAAAAGGCCCAGGCGATGGCCGTGGAGATGGCCCGTCACGGCGCTGCGTCCAGCGTCGGTGGTCTGGCGCCTTCACGGGAGTTTCCGGTTCTTTTTGAGGATGAGCATGTGCTGGCCATCGACAAGCCGGCCGGCGTGGCGGTGCATGGTGGCAGCGGGGTGGCCTTTGGCGTGATCGAGCAGATGCGTATGGCCCGGCCCGGCCATGATTTTCTGGAGCTGGTGCACCGGCTGGACCGGGAAACCAGCGGCGTGCTCTTGATTGCCAAAAAACGCATGGCGCTGAAAATTCTGCAAGAGCAGTTTCGCGAGCGCGAAACCGACAAGGTCTACCTGGCGCTGGTGGCCGGCCAATGGCCGCCTAAATTGAAGGTGCTGGACAAGCCGCTGCAAAAATACCTGTTGCCCGACGGCGAGCGGCGCGTGCGGGTGGTGGCCAAAGAGCATCCGGACGCCATGCGCGCGGTGACCCTGGTCAAGGTGCGCGGGTCGCTGCCGGCGTCTGCAGAGCAGCCGCTGGGCGACTTCAGCTTGCTGGAAGTCACCATCAAGACCGGCCGCACGCACCAGATTCGGGTCCATCTGGCGACCGAAGGCCACCCGATTGCGGGCGACGACAAATACGGTGATTTCGAGCTCAATAAAATTCTGCAAAAGCAGCCCGCAGGGCGCGCACTCAAACGCATGTTTTTGCACGCCTGGCAATTGAAATTCACACACCCTTCGAACGGCAAGCGCATCGCGCTGGTGGCCGAACTTCCTGCTGAACTTGACACATTGGTGGCCCATGTCCCGACCCCTGAACTTTGACCTGATCGCCTTTGATTGGGATGGCACGCTGTTTGATTCAACACAGATCATCGTGAGCAGCATCCAGTTGGCAGTGGCCGACGTGGGCGGGACTGTGCCCAGCAACGAGGCCGCGTCTTATGTGATCGGCCTGGGTCTGATGGAGGCGCTGGCCCATGCCGCACCCGATGTGCCCCAGGCGCGCTATCCCGAGCTGGGCAAGCGTTACCGCCACCATTACGCGGTGCACCAAAATGACATCACTTTGTTTGAGGGTGTGGTGCCGCTCTTGCTTGATTTGAAAGAGCGCGGACATTGGCTCACGGTGGCCACCGGCAAGTCGCGCCGCGGGCTGGACGAGGCTTTGCAGGCCGTCGAGCTCAAGGGCTGCTTTGACAGTTCGCGCACCGCCGACGAAACAGCGGGCAAACCGCATCCGCGCATGCTCCATGAGTTGATGTCGGAGTTTGGCGTGAAGCCCGAGCGCACCCTGATGATTGGCGACACCACACATGATTTGCAAATGGCGCTCAATGCCGGTTGTGCCAGCGTCGGCGTGAGCTACGGCGCGCACGAACCGTCTGCCTTTGAGCCGCTTAAGCCGCGTGTGGTGGCCCATTCAGTGCAGGAACTCCAACGCTGGTTGCTCGACCATGCCTGAATCCACCACGCCCCAGCCTTTGTGCAACTCGGCCGACCTGGTAGAGGGCGGCTTGGCGGTCCCCTTTGATGTGGTTTACGCCGGCCAGACCTGCCGCGCTTTTGCCATTCGTTTTGAGGGCCAGCCGCAGGCTTACCTGAACCGCTGCACCCATGTGGCGATGGAGCTCGATTGGCAGCCCAACCAGGTTTTTGACGACCGCGGGCAGTGGCTGCTGTGCGCCAGCCATGGCGCCGCTTACCACCCCGAAACCGGCGAATGCGCGGGCGGCCCGTGCCGCGGCGGCCTGGTCAAGATTGAAGTTTCTGAACACGCCGCTGTGGTCTCTTGGCACCCGGCCTACAACCTTGCGCCACTTGCGTTTTAAGATGGCGCCCCCAACTGGACATTTATGAACGACAACAACAACCCTGAGCGTATCGAACCCGTTCAATCCCCTGGCCCTGATGCGCCAGTGACCCCCCCGTTGGCCGCTTCGTCTGCCGTCGCGGACAAAGCGCCTGCCCTGGCCGCTGGCTGGGAACGTGCCACCTTGGAAAAGCTGGCTTTTGCCTCACTCGAGGAGCAAAAATCGTCGCGCCGCTGGAAAACTTTTGTGCGCCTGTCCTGGCTTGGATTTTTCATCGCCTTGGTGTGGTTGGTCATGCACCGTGGCTCAGCCCCGAACAGTGTGAGTTCCCCGCACACGGCGGTGGTAGAGATTCGCGGCGAAATTTCTGAAGGCAGTGACGCCAGCGCCGAGTTTGTCAACTCAGCTTTGCGCGCTGCCTTTGAGGACGAGGGCGCCCGCGCCGTGGTCTTGCTGATCAACTCGCCCGGTGGCAGCCCGGTGCAGGCCGGCATGATGAACGACGAAATCCTGCGCCTTAAAGCCAAACACAAGAAGCCGGTGTACGCCGTGGTCGAAGAAACCTGCGCTTCAGCGGCTTATTACATCGCCGTGGCCGCCGACCAGATTTACGTGGACAAGGCCAGCATCGTGGGCAGCATCGGTGTGCTGATGGACGGCTTTGGTTTCACCGGCCTGATGGACAAGCTCGGCGTTGAGCGTCGCCTGCTGACCGCCGGTGAAAACAAGGGTTTTCTCGACCCCTTTAGCAACCAGAGTGAGCGCCAGCGCGCTTATGCGCAGACCATGCTCAACCAGATTCACCAGCAGTTCATCACTGTGGTGAAAAACGGCCGGGGTGAGCGGCTCAAGGAAACGCCTGAGATGTTCAGCGGCTTGTTCTGGAGCGGTCAGCAAGCGGTTTCGCTGGGGCTGGCCGACCAGTTCGGTTCGCTCGAATTTGTCGCCCGGGAAGTGGTCAAAGCCGAGGACATCATTGACTACACGCGTCGCGAAAACGTGGCCGAACGCTTGGCCAAGCGCTTTGGTGCAGCGCTGGGGGAAGGCGCCATGAAGGCAGCTCTGCGCAGCGCGCCCGCTTTCCGCTAATTCAATCATCGGGCCTCAGCGCCCGATGCAAAACACCGTGGGTAGGCCCAGCGGTGGCGCCGGCTTCTCCTCACGCCGGCTTTTCCAAGTGCTGACCAGCGCGCTGCGTGACCAGGCTGCCTTCAGCGTCAGGCCGCAGCTCAGGGCCAGCCGGGTATTGCCATTCATGGTTTGCAGCAAAGCGCCCAGCAAGGCTGTGTTGCGGTAGGGTGTTTCAATGAAAATTTGCGTTTGTCCTGACTTCAGGGCCAGCGATTCGAGCTCGCGGATGCGCTGCGTGCGCTCGCCCGCGTCTTGCGGTAAGTAGCCGACGAAGGCGAAGTTCTGCCCGTTCAGGCCGCTGGAGGCCAGCGCCAGCATCAGTGACATGGGCCCAGTGAGCGGCACCACCTGCACGCCCAGGTCATGCGCGGCGCGCACCACCGATGAGCCCGGGTCGGCAATCGCCGGCATGCCGGCTTCACTCACCAGACCCATGTCCTGGCCTTGCAATGCGGGCTGTATCAGCGGACGGGCGTCGAACTGGCCGCCGTGATCGCCTTTTTTATGCACCTCGCGTGGCAGCTCCTGAATTTGCAGCGTCTGAATGGTCTGGGCCAGCGGGTGCAGCTCGTTGACACGCTTGAGGTAAGCGCGCGTGCTGCGGGCGTTTTCGCAGACCCAAAAGCCCAACCGGGCGGCGACTTCGAGCGTGTCTTGCGGCATCACTTGCTGCAAAGGCGCGGCAGTGTCGCAGCCGAAGTCCAGTGGCGCTGGCACCAGGTAAAGTTTTCCGTAAGTGCTCATGCGGCGGCTTTCGCGCCGAGCAGGCGGATGCCGGCGGCTTCTATCAGGCGGCAGGTGCGAATCAGCGGCAGCCCGACCAGCGCGGTCGGGTCGTCGCTGTCAATGCTTTCGAGCAGGGCGATACCCAGGCCTTCGCTTTTGGCGCTGCCGGCGCAGTCGTAGGGTTGCTCTGCCCGCAGGTAGTTTTCAATGGCGGCGTCGCTGAGTTGGCGAAAGCGCACTTTGACGGCGGCCAGCGACGCTTGTTCAAAGCCGCTGGTCTGGCAGACCACGGCCACTGCGGTTTGAAAGATCACTGTGCGCCCGCGCATCTGGCGCAGCTGGGCCACGGCGCGTTCGTGCGTGCCGGGCTTGCCCAGCGGCAGGCCATCGAGGTCTGCCACCTGGTCGGAGCCGATCACCACGGCGTCGGGAAAGGCGGCGGCCACCGCATGCGCCTTGGCCAGCGCCAGTCGCTGCGCCAGTGCGGCTGGCACTTCGCCGGTGAGCGGTGTTTCGTCAACGTCGGGTGCGGCTACGGTAAATGGAATGCGCAGCCGCTGCAGCAACTCCTGGCGGTAGCGCGAGGTCGAACCTAAAACAAGTGCGCGTTGCGCTGGCAAGCCGGTCTCGGCGGGGGCTGGGATAGAGGGTGTCATGCCCCGATTCTCTTACACTGCCCCGCATGTCCAGAAATTTCCAGCCCCAGCGGCTGAACCTCCAAGCTTTGGCCCAAGACGGCCAGCCGTGGTCTGAAGTCACCCCCCTCAAAGACTTGCAACGCCTGGCCGAGGAAGCCCAGGACCTTGCCCCGGATGCCGTCGTTGCTTGGCAGGCGCGCGCCGAGTTGCGCCCGCAGGCCGGCGCCGAAGACCAGGTCTGGCTGCACTTGACTGCCCATACCTCTGTGCCCCTGACTTGCCAGCGCTGCATGGCGGCGGTGAGCACCGCGCTTGAAGTTGAGCAGTGGTATCGCTTTGTGGAGTCTGAAGAAGTGGCCATGGCAGAGGATGACGAGTCCGAAGAAGACCTGCTGGTGATGCTGCCGCAGTTTGACTTGCTGGCCCTGCTCGAGGACGAATTGCTGATGGCGCTGCCGCTGGTGCCCATGCACGAGACCTGCCCGGTGACGCCGGTTTTCAGTGCGGGTGACCCTGCGGTCGAGGCCGAGCAGGCCAAGCCGAACCCTTTTGCGGTGCTCAGCCAGCTCAAGAAAAACTGAGGCTTGACGCGGGGGCGCTCCGCCGGGCTGTCCAAACAGCCCCGAAGGCGCTATAATCGTGGGCTTCGCGTACTGTTGCACCGCCAGACCGGCCATGACGACCCAGTTCATGGTTTTTAAAGTCAGGCCCGCTGTAGTGCGTAATTACCAACCCTACACCCCTCAGGAGCGGATCATGGCCGTCCAACAGAACAAAAAATCACCTTCCAAACGCGGTATGCACCGCTCGCACAATGCCCTGAACGTTCCTGGGATTGCTGTTGAGTCCACCACGGGCGAGACCCACTTGCGCCACCACATCAGCCCTACCGGCTTTTACCGTGGTCGTAAGGTGCTTAAAACCAAGTCCGAAGCGTAATTCACGCATAGACAAAAGAGCCCGCACTCATACTGCGGGCTTTTGTTTTGTTGCTTAAGCTCTTTTTGACAGTCTCTGTCACCCCATGATCAGGATTGCCGTTGATGCCATGGGCGGGGACTTCGGCCCCTTGGTGACCGTGCCGGCCAGCCTGGCGTTTTTGAGCACGCACACCGATGCCTGCATTCTCTTAACAGGCCTGCCTGCCAGTCTGTCAGCCCATCCACGTTTTGCCCTGTTGCAGTCACATCCACGTTGCCAGATTGTTCCGGCCTCGGAAGTGGTGACCATGGATGACTCGCTCGAGGTCGCCCTGCGGCGTAAAAAAGACTCCTCCATGCGGGTGTCCGTTCAGCAGGTCAAGGACGGTGCGGCCGAAGTCGCTGTGTCTGCCGGTAATACCGGCGCCCTGATGGCTATTTCGCGTTATGTGCTCAAAACGGTCGATGGTATTGACCGTCCGGCCATCGCCACCCAGCTGCCCAACGCAAAAGGTGGTGCCACCACCGTATTGGACCTGGGCGCCAACGTCGACTGCAGCGAGCACCACTTGCTGCAGTTCGCCGTCATGGGTTCTGCTCTGGTGGCCGCCATTTCCAATGTGCCCGCGCCCAGCGTTGGACTGTTGAACATTGGCGAGGAAGTTATTAAAGGAAGCGAAGTCATTAAAAAAGCAGGTGAATTGCTGCGATCTGCGGCTAAAAGTGGCGATTTAAACTTTTTTGGCAATGTTGAAGGCAATGATATTTTCAAGGGAACCACGGACATTGTGGTTTGCGACGGCTTTGTGGGCAATGTGGCCCTAAAAGCCAGCGAGGGCCTGGCGGCCATGATTGGCGGCTTCATGAAAGCTGAGTTTTCTCGCAATATCTTCACGAAAATTGCTGCTTTTATGTCTTATCCGGTGCTATCTGCGTTTAAAAAACGTGTAGACCACCGTCGCTACAACGGTGCTGCGCTGTTGGGCTTGCGTGGCCTGGTTTTTAAAAGTCACGGTTCGGCAGATGCTTTTGCCTTTGAGCGCGCGCTCAATCGCGCTTATGATGCAGCCGCTAACAACCTGCTGGGAAAAGTGAAGGAGCGCATTGCCCACGCGGCACCGCTGCTGGCGCATGTGGCCGCTTCTTTGGGGAGCGCAGCCGCTGAGGCGGCAGCCCCAGACGAGTCTTCTTTTTTGCCGCAGCCCCCTTTTCATTGACGATTTTTCGTCCCTCATGTGAGCCCTGAATGAGTCGTTATTCCCGCATCACAGGCACCGGCAGCTACCTGCCACCGCGCCGTCTGAGCAATGCCGAACTGGCCGCCGAACTGGCTGATAAAGGCGTTGAGACATCCGACGAATGGATCCTTGAGCGCACTGGCATCCGGGCGCGGCATTTTGCTGATGCCGATGTTGGCGTCAGTGACCTGGCGCTACATGCGTGCCGAAAGGCCATCGAGGCGGCCGGCTGCCAGGCTGCCGACATCGACCTGATCATTGTGGCGACGTCCACGCCGGACATGGTGTTTCCGTCATCGGCCTGCATTTTGCAAAACAAGTTGGGTGTGGCCGGTTGCCCGGCTTTTGACGTGCAGGCGGTTTGCAGCGGCTTTGTTTATGCCCTGACTTTGGCTGATTCCCTGATCAAGACGGGCAGCGCCAACCGGGCATTGGTGGTGGGCGCCGAAGTTTTCTCGCGCATTCTGGACTTTTCAGACCGCACCACCTGCGTCTTGTTTGGCGATGGCGCCGGCGCTGTGGTGCTGGAAGCCTCGGATGTGCCCGGTATTTGGGCCACAGACCTTCACGCCGATGGCAAACATGTCGATATTTTGTGCGTTCCCGGGCATTTCTCGGGCGGCAAGGTGTCGGGCAGCCCGCTGCTGACCATGGACGGTCAAGCTGTTTTCAAGCTGGCCGTTGGCGTACTCGAAGACGCCGCCCGTGCAGTGCTGGCCAAGGCCGGCAAAACCGAGGCCGACATTGACTGGCTGATTCCGCACCAGGCCAACATCCGCATCATGCAAAGCACCGCCAAAAGGCTCAAGCTGTCCATGGACAAAGTGGTGGTGACGGTGGACCAGCATGGCAACACGTCGGCCGCGTCAATTCCGCTGGCGCTGGATGTGGCTGTGCGCAGCGGCAAAATTAAAAAGGGCGACACGCTCATGCTCGAAGGCGTGGGCGGCGGCTTTACCTGGGGCGCTGTGCTGCTCGACTATTGAGCGGCCAATGGCGTTTACTTTGCTTATTTCAACGCTTGTTTAACGGAGTCTCGTTTTTGAAGCCATTTGCTTTTATCTTTCCAGGCCAGGGTTCGCAGTCGGTTGGCATGCTTGACGCCTGGGGCGCACACCCTTTGGTGGCGCAAACCCTGGCAGAAGCTTCTGACGCCTTGGGCGAAGACCTGGGGCAACTCATTCGTGAAGGCACCAAAGAAGCCCTGGCCCTGACCACCAACACCCAGCCCGTGATGCTGGTGGCCGCAGTGGCCGCTTACCGCGTCTGGCTGGCCGAGACCGGAACCCCTCCTGCAGCGGTCGCCGGCCATTCATTGGGGGAGTATTCAGCCCTGGTGGCGGCCGGTGTTTTGACATTGCGTCAGGCCACGCCGCTGGTGCGCTTTCGGGCGCAGGCCATGCAGGATGCGGTGCCTGTGGGGGTGGGTGCCATGGCTGCCATTCTCGGCATGCCGGCCGATAAAGTCATTGAAGGTTGCGAAGAAGCCGTGGGCAGTTTCGGGCCGGGTTCGGCCGAAGTGGTCGAGGCCGTTAATTTCAATGATCCGGGTCAAACCGTGATTGCCGGCAGCAAGGCGGCCGTTGACAAGGCTTGCGAGGTGCTCAAAGCCAACGGCGCCAAACGCGCTTTGCCCTTGTCGGTTTCTGCGCCTTTTCACTCGAGTCTGATGAAGCCTGCAGCAGACAAACTGCGCGAAAAACTCGCCACTTTGAGCCTGGCTGCGCCGCAGATTCCTGTGGTCAACAACGTTGATGTGGCTGTCGAGTCTGACCTGGATCGCTTGCGTGATGCGCTGTTCCGGCAGGCTTTTGGCCCCGTGCGCTGGGTCGAGTGCGTGCTGGCAATGAAAGCGCGCGGTCTGCACACCCTGATCGAATGCGGCCCCGGCAAAGTACTGGCTGGCATGGTCAAGCGCATAGACGCCGACCTGACGGGCGCAGCCCTGTTCGACCCTGCCAGCCTGGCCGAAGTTAAAACACTCTTGATGAGCAAAGCATGACGGAGATCCAAATGAAAGGCCAGCTGGCTCTGGTGACAGGGGCTTCGCGCGGTATTGGCGCGGCCATTGCACTTGAACTTGCCCGTCGGGGCATGAAGGTCATTGGTACGGCCACCACGGATGAGGGTGCCGCCCATATTTCAAACACGCTTGCCGCCTTCCCGGGCTGCGCCGGCAAAAACCTCAACGTGACCGATGCAGCGGGCATTGAGACGCTGATAGACAGCCTGGTCAAAGAGCACGGCGGCATTCAGGTCTTGGTCAATAACGCTGGCATTACCCGCGACATGCTGGCCATGCGATTAAAAGACGAAGACTGGGATGCGGTGCTCGACACCAACCTCAAAGCTGTGTTTCGCATGAGCCGCGGCGTCATGCGCACCATGATGAAGCAGCGCTACGGTCGCATCATCAGCATCACTTCGGTGGTAGGTGCATCCGGCAACCCCGGGCAGGCCAACTACGCCGCCGCCAAGGCTGGCGTTGCCGGCATGACGCGGGCGCTGGCCCGTGAGTTGGGCTCGCGTGGCATCACAGTCAACTGCATTGCCCCGGGTTTCATTGAAACCGACATGACCGCCAGTTTGCCCGAAGAGCAGCAAAAAGCATTGCTCGGTCAGATTCCGCTGGGGCACCTGGGCAAGCCGCAAGACATCGCCCATGCGGTGGCTTTCGTGGTAAGCCCGGAAGCCGGCTACATCACAGGACAGGAAATTCATGTCAACGGCGGCATGTACATGTGAGGCCTTTTGAGGTAAAAACTGAGTTTCAAGCCGGTTCTCATCCGTCCGGCGGGCCTGAAGGGAGAGCGCTCTCTAAGCGGCTAAAATCACGGATTAATTCACAACCCTTAGAGGGAACTATGAGCGATATCGAAGCACGTGTTAAGAAAATTATTGCCGAGCAACTTGGCGTTGAAGAAGGCCAAGTCACCAGCGAGAAATCGTTTGTGGCCGACT
>CAXNEG010000045.1:0-9944 GCA_964201305.1 Polaromonas sp. | reverse complement strand
ATGTCTGACAACAAAACCGATTACCGCAGCACCCTGAACCTGCCCGACACGCCTTTCCCGATGCGCGGCGACCTGCCCAAGCGCGAGCCGGGCTGGGTCCAGGCCTGGGAAGACAAAGGCATTTACAAAAAGCTGCGCGATGTGCGCCTGGGCGCACCGAAGTTTGTGCTGCACGACGGCCCGCCCTACGCCAACGGCAAGATCCACATCGGCCACGCGGTCAACAAAGTGCTCAAGGACATGATCGTTAAAGCGCGCCAGCTCAAAGGCCTGGACGCGGTTTACGTGCCTGGCTGGGACTGCCATGGTTTGCCGATTGAAAACGCCATCGAAAAGCTCCATGGTCGTAACCTGCCGCGCGACGAGGTGCAGGCCAAAAGCCGCGCCTTTGCCACCGAGCAAATCACCGGCCAGATGGCCGACTTCAAGCGTCTGGGCGTGCTGGGCGAATGGGACAACCCGTACCGCACCATGGATTTCGGCAACGAGGCCAATGAAATCCGCGCGCTCAAACGCATCATGGAGCGCGGCTTTGTGTACCGCGGCCTCAAGCCGGTGTACTGGTGTTTTGACTGCGGCTCCTCGCTGGCCGAGTTCGAGATCGAATACGCCGATAAAAAGTCGCAGACGCTGGACGTCGGCTTTGCCTGCGCCGAGCCCGACAAGCTGGCCGCCGCCTTCGGCCTGAAAAGCTTGGCCAAAGAAGCCTTTGCAGTCATCTGGACCACCACCGCCTGGACCATTCCGGCCAATCAGGCGCTGAACTTGAACCCGGCGCTCGAGTACGCGCTGGTCGAGACCGAGCGCGGCCTCTTGGTGCTGGCCTCGGTGCTGGTCGAAAAATGCCTGGCGCGCTACGCCCTGACCGGCACGGTGCTGGCCACCACGCTGGGCGAAAAGCTGGGCCTGATCAAGTTCAAGCATCCGCTGCACGACGTGGCCGACGAACATGGTGTCTTCGGCTACAAGCGCTTTTCGCCGGTCTTTCTGGCCGACTACGCGACTGCCGACGACGGCACCGGCATCGTGCACTCTTCGCCCGCCTACGGGGTGGAAGACTTTAACTCCTGCGTCGCTAACGGCATCGCCTATGACGACATCCTCAACCCCGTGCAGGGTAACGGCCGCTATGTGGACGAGCTGCCTTTCTTTGGCGGCCTGAACATCTGGAAAGCCGCGCCGCTGGTGATTGACAAACTGCGTGAGCACGGCCGGCTGTTTGCCACGCACGACATCACCCACAGCTACCCGCATTGCTGGCGCCACAAGACGCCCGTGATTTACCGCGCGGCAGCACAGTGGTTCATCCGCATGGACGCCGAGAGCAAGGGCAACGAAGGCGTTTTCGCCAAAGACAAGGCCAGCCAAAGCTTGCGCCAGCTGGCACTCAGCGCCATCGACGAAACACAGTTTTACCCAGAGAACGGCAAGACCCGCCTGCGCGACATGATCGCCGGCCGGCCCGACTGGTGCATCAGCCGCCAGCGCAACTGGGGCGTGCCGCTGCCCTTTTATATTCACACCGCCACTGGCGAGTTGCACCCGCGCACCATGGAGATCATGGACCAGGCTGCCGCCATGGTGCAAGCCGGCGGCATCGAGGCCTGGAGCAAGGCCACGCCCGAATCCCTCATCGGCGCGGACGCACCCGACTACCTCAAGTGCACCGACATCCTGGACGTCTGGTTTGACTCCGGCACCACGCACGACCACGTGCTGCGCCACAGCCATGCAGCGCAGTCCACCTGGCCGGCCGACCTGTACCTGGAGGGCCATGACCAGCACCGCGGCTGGTTCCATTCCTCACTGCTGACCTCTTGCGCGATGTATGACCACGCGCCCTACAAGGGCCTGCTGACGCACGGCTTCACGGTGGACGGCAAGGGCCGCAAGATGAGCAAGAGCGAAGGCAATGTGGTGGCGCCGCAGGAAGTCAACGACAAACTGGGCGCCGAAATCATCCGTTTGTGGTGCGCATCGACCGACTACTCGGGCGACCTGGGCATTGACGACAAGATCCTGGCGCGCGTGGTGGACGCCTACCGCCGCATCCGCAACACGCTGCGTTTTTTGCTCGCCAATGTGAGCGACTTCAACCCGGCCACCGACAGCGTGCCGCTGGCGCAAATGCTGGAGATCGACCGCTACGCCTTAAGCCGCGCAGCCGAGCTGCAAGCCGACATCCTGGCGCACTACGAGGTGTACGAATTCCACCCGGTGGTCTCCAAATTACAGATTTACTGCAGCGAAGACCTGGGCTCGTTTTACCTCGATATTTTGAAAGATCGGCTTTACACCAGCGCGCCCAAGTCGCTGGCCAGGCGCAGCGCCCAGACCGCGCTGCACCAGATCACGCATGCCATGCTGCGCTGGATGGCGCCGTTTTTGAGCTTCACCGCCGAAGAGGCCTGGGCCGTGTTCGGCACATCCGAGTCGATCTTCATGGAAACCTACACCGAGTTCGGCGCGTCCGATGCTGCGCTGCTGGGCAAGTGGGCCCGCATCCGCGAGCTGCGCGACATCGTCAACAAAGACATTGAAGTGCTTCGCGCCGACGGCAAGGTGGGTTCCTCGCTGCAAGCCGAAGTCACGCTGGACGTTGACGCCGGCGACCACGCCCTGCTCAGCAGCCTGGGCGAAGACCTGAAGTTTGTCTTCATCACCTCTGTGCTGAAACTGCAAGCGGCCCCAGCGCTGAGCGTGACATCGACCGCCAGCAGCAGCGCCAAATGCGATCGCTGCTGGCACTACCCCGGCGACGTGGGCCAAGACGCTGCGCACCCGACGATCTGCGGCCGCTGCATCAGCAACCTCTTCGGTGCCGGCGAAGCCCGCCGGTTTGCCTGATGGCCAAGGCCGGCTTGTCTCCATCTAACAGCGCCCTGCTGCCCTGGCTCGGGCTGGCGCTCATCTTGCTGATCGCTGACCAGTTCACCAAGGTGCTGATTTTGGGCTTTTACCAACTCGGCGATGCCAGCCCGGTGACCAGTTTTTTCAATATCGTGCGCGTTCACAACAGCGGCGCAGCCTTTTCTTTTCTGTCATCAGCCTCGGGCTGGCAGCGCTGGTTTTTCTCTGCCATCGGCGTGGGTGCGGCGGTCTTTATCATTTACCTGCTGCGCTCGCACCCGGGGCAAAAATTGTTTTCGTTCGCCCTGTCCTGTATTTTGGGCGGCGCCGTGGGCAATGTGATCGACCGCCTGCTGCACGGCTATGTGGTCGACTTTTTAGACTTTCATTACGCCGGCACCCACTTCCCGGCCTTCAACATTGCCGACAGCGCCATCAGCATTGGCGCCGGCTGCCTGATTCTGGACGAGCTGCTGCGCATGCGCCGCGCGCGCTGAAGACTACGCAGCCCGCATTCTTGCGAATGCGGGCACAAGTCCACGGTTTTAAAGCGTGAGGATGGTGCAGCCCGTGGTCTTGCGCGCTTCGAGTGCGCGGTGTGCTTCGGCCACATCGTCCAGGGGAAAAGTCTGGTCAATCGCGATCTTGACCTTGCCGCTGGTGACCATGCCAAACAGATCGTCGGCCATCGACTGAGTGCGCTCGCGCGTGGCGATGTGGGTGAACAGCGTGGGGCGTGACACATAGAGCGAGCCCTTGGCGGCCAGCAGGCCAATGTCCAGGGGCTCGACCTTGCCTGAGGCATTGCCGAAATTGGCGACCAGACCAAAGGGCTGCACGCAGTCGAGTGACTTGAGGAAAGTATCCTTGCCCACCGAGTCGTAGACCACTTTGACGCCTGGGCCGCCGGTGATCTCTTTGACGCGGGCGACAAAGTCTTCATTGGCGTAGTTGATGGTGAAGGCGGCGCCGTTTTCTTTAGCCAGCGCGCACTTGGCGTCTGAACCCGCCGTGCCGATGAGTTGCAAGCCCATGGCGCGTGCCCACTGGCAGGCGATCAGGCCCACACCGCCGGCAGCGGCATGAAACAACACAAAGTCACCGGGCTTGAGGCCGCCTTGCGGCTGCGTGCCTTTGAGCAGGTACTGCACCGTCAAACCCTTGAGCATCATGGCCGCGCCGGTCTCAAAGGAAATCGCGTCGGGCAATTTGCACACGCATTTGGCCGGCATCACGCGCAGTTCGCAATAGCTGCCCGGGGGCTGGCTGGCGTAGGCTGCGCGGTCACCAACCTTCAGATGGGTCACGCCCTCACCCACGGCCTCAACCACGCCCGAGGCTTCCATGCCCATTTGCAGCGGCATGGGTAGAGGATAGACGCCGGCGCGCTGGTAAATATCGATGTAGTTCAAACCCACGGCCTTGTGCCTGATGCGGATCTCACCCGGCCCGGGCTCACCCACCGTGAGCGTGACCAACTTCAGTTTTTCGGGGCCGCCGTGTTCGTCAATGCGTACGGCGCGGGAGTTATGGGTGCTCATTTTTTCTGTTCCTCAAATAGCCAAAAGATGCAGTTTAGGCCAAGCCCGGCCGGCACGCATGGTTAGAGCCGGCCCTGCTCTTGTTACAGTGCAGGGATGACTCGCCGCCTGACCCCCTCGACATTTTTTTTGCTCAGTATTGCACCGTTGATGTGGGCCAGCAATGCTGTTTTAGGCCGTATGGTCAACGATCTGGTGCCGCCCATGACGCTGAATTTCCTGCGCTGGCTGTTGGCCTTCTTTGTGCTGCTGCCGATGGCGCACAGGGTCTTGCACCGGGACAGTCTGATGTGGCGTCACTGGCGCCGTTTTGCCCTGCTGGGTCTGCTCGGTGTCGGGGCCTACAACTCGCTGCAATACCTGGCGCTGCACACATCCACCGCCATGAACGTCACGCTGGTGGCTGCCAGTATTCCGATCTGGATGCTGGGCCTGGGCTGGCTCTTACACGGTGAAAAAATTTCGCGCCGTCAGACGTGGGGGGCCGTGCTGTCCATTGGCGGCGTGCTGATTGTGCTCAGCCGTGGCGATGCCGCAGTGTTGATGCAAATGAGTTTGGTGCCTGGCGACTTTTACGTGCTGCTGGCCACGGCGGCCTGGGCCGGCTACAGCTGGATGCTGGCCAGACCTACAGAGCCGCCTTCAATCCGGCAGGATTGGTCGTCTTTTTTGTTGGCGCAGATTTTCTTCGGTCTGCTCTGGTCAGGTCTTTTTGTCGCCGGCGAATGGGCCTGGACACCGGCGCGCATTCAATGGAGCTGGCCGGTGGTGGCCACGCTGGTCTACATCACGCTCGGGCCAGCCTTGCTGGCCTACCGCGCATGGAGCGCAGGCATCGAGCGGGCGGGGCCGGCCATGGCCAGCTTTTTCTCTAACCTGACACCGCTTTTTGCTGCCCTCATGTCGACGATTTTTCTGGGCGAGTGGCCCAGTCTGTACCACGCACTGGCCTTCGGGCTGATCGTCGGTGGCATTGTGGTGTCGTCGCGCCGCACGGGCCCCTAGGCCGCCAGCCTGCTCAGTAAGTGCCGGGGTAAGCGCCGCCGTCGGCCAGCACGTTCTGGCCCGTCATGTAGGCCGCGTGCGTGCTGCACAAAAAGGCGCAGATCGCGCCGAACTCTGCGGCCGTGCCAAAGCGCTGCGCCGGAATGGTCTTGCGCCGGGCTTCGGCCACTGCATCCATGCTTTGACCGGTTTTTTGCGCAGCACCCGCCATGGTGTTGCGCAGGCGATCGGTGTCAAACGCGCCGGGCAACAAAGAGTTGATGGTCACGCCCTGCCCCGCCAGCTTGCTGCGCGAGACGCCCGCCACAAAGCCGGTCAGGCCGCTGCGTGCGCCATTGCTCAAGCCCAGAATATCGATGGGCGCTTTGACCGCGCTCGAGGTGATGTTGATGATGCGACCAAAGCCGCGTGCGGCCATGCCGTCGACTGTGGCCTTGATCAACTCGATGGGCGTGAGCATGTTGGCGTCCACCGCCTTGATCCAGGTGTCACGGTCCCACTGACGGAAGTCACCGGGTGGCGGGCCGCCTGCGTTGGTGATGACGATGTCAAAGTCCTTGCGCAGCTTGAACACCGCAGCACGGCCTTCGGTGGTCGTGATGTCAGCCGCTACGCTCAGTACCTCGGTCGATGCGGGCCGTAAGGGGTCGGCCATCAATTGAGCAGCGGCGGCCTGCAATGCCTCAGCGCCGCGCGCCACGATGATGACGTGCACACCTTCGCGCAGCAGCGCCTGCGCGCAGCCAAAGCCCAAGCCTTTGCTGGCCCCGCAGACCAGTGCCCATTTGCCTTTGATTCCCAAGTCCATGTCAATTTCCTTTGGTTTGCGGAGACCGCGTGAAAACATATATACCTGCCAGCACCAGCGCAGTCCCCAGCGCCACCCAGGCCGTGAAGGGCTCGTCCAATATGAAAACGCCCATGGCAATCGTCGACATGGGGCCGATCATGCCCGTCTGCGCCGTCAGCCCCGGACCGATGCGCTCGATGGCCATCATCACCATCAGCACCGGCGCCACGGTGCAGACAACCGCGTTGGCAAGCGACAGCCACATCACCGGCGGCGCCACAGCTTCGAGCGACAAGGGCCGCAGCAGCGCGAACTGCAAAATACAGCACAGGCAAGCGACCGTACCTGTCAAGCCCACCAGGCGCTGAGAGCCCAGCCGTTTAACCAGCTCGCCGCTGTAAACCAGGTAAAGCGCGTAAGTGACAGCACTCAAAAAAACCAGCAAGGCACCCCAAGCCGCATCGGCACCTTGCAAAGTTATTTCATGACCAAAAACCAGCATCACACCGGCGTAACTGATCCCTATACCCAGGGACTGTAAAGGACTGGCACGGCGGCGGTAAATCAACCAACTGAGCAGGAGCACCAGCGTGGGGTTCAGGTACAAAATCAAGCGTTCCAACGAAGCGCTGATGTACTGCAAGCCGACAAAATCCAAAAAACTTGACAGGTAGTAGCCCACAAAACCCAGCCCCAACACGCCCAGTGCGTCGCGCAGCGACAGTGCCGGCTGACCCCGGCTGGCCCACCAGGCCAAGAGCGCAAAAACGGGCAACGCAAACAGCATGCGCAGCATGATGAGCGTGACCGGATCCACGCCGTAACGGTAAGCCAGCTTGACAATGATGGCTTTGCCGCTGAAGGCAAAGGCCCCCAGCGCCGCCAGTGTGATGCCGGCCACCAGCTGCGGCGGCTTGCCCTCAATCACCAGCGCCGCCTTGAAGCACAGGGGCGCAGATTTGTCTTTTCATTAAAAACCAACTGCCTGACCGTCACGGCGCGGGTCACTGGCCGCCACATAGCCTTCTACCTTGGGGTCGCCCGCGCGCCAGATGAACTGGCCGGCGCCAAAGTCCTGGTAAGAGTCGTTGATGACATCCACACGGTGGCCGCGACGGGCCAGCGCCTGCACCGTGACCGGGTCCATCGCCGACTCGACATTGATCTCCAGCCCGGCGTTGTAACGCCAGCGCGGCGCATCACAAGCGGCTTGCGGGTTTTGCTTGTAGTCAAGCATGCGCACCAGGGTCTGCATATGGCCTTGCGGCTGCATGTTGGCACCCATCACGCCGTAACTCATGACGGGTTGGCCGTCTTTGCTGAGGAAGGCCGGAATGATGGTGTGAAAAGGCCGCTTACCCGGCGCCACCTGGTTGACGCCCGGCTGCAGGCTGAAGCCGTGGCCGCGGTTTTGCAGGCTGATGCCGAACTCCGGCTCCACACAACCCGAACCAAAACCCATGAAGTTGCTCTGAATGAAGCTGACCATCATGCCGTCTTCGTCAGCGGTTGTCAGGTAAATGGTGCCGCCCTTGACCGGGTTGCCCGCACCAAAGTCCTGCGCCTTTGACATGTCGATCAGCTTGGCGCGGCTGGCCAGGTAGGCATCGTCCAGCATCTGCTCGGCCGTCACTTCCATGGACGCGGGCTCAGCGACGTATTTGTAGACATCGGCAAAAGCCAGTTTCATGGCTTCGATTTGCAAGTGCTGCGAATCCACGCCATCGACCTGCAAGCCGGCCACATCAAATTTATCCAAAATGCCCAGCGCAATCAGCGCCGCAATGCCCTGCCCGTTGGGCGGAATCTCGTGCAAGGTGTAGCCGCGGTAATCACGCCCGATCGGCTTGACCCACTCGGGCTGGTAGGCGGCAAAATCTTTGGCCGTGAGGCTGCCGCCGTGTTGCTTGGAGAATTTTTCTAAAGCCTGGGCAATCTCTCCGCCGTAATAAGCTTGGCCTTTAGTCTGCCCTATCAAGCGCAAAGCTTTGGCCGCGGCCTTGAACTGAAACAGCTCGCCGACCTGCGGCGCACGGCCCCAAGGCAAAAAAGACTTTGCAAAGCCAGGCAAGCCTTTGAGCTCATCGGTCGCAGCAGCCCATTTTTGTTGCACAACGGTGGCCATCAAATATCCGCGCTCGGCGATTTCAATGGCTGGCTCCAGCAAGTCAGCAAATGGCAGCTTGCCAAAGCGCTCGCTCATGCTGACCCAGCTGGAGACCGCACCGGGCACCGTCACCGAGTCCATGCCGCGCTTGGGCGGGGTCAGGGTATCGGCGCCGTATTTTTTCTTGAAATACTCCGGCGTCCAGGCCGCGGGCGCACGGCCCGAGGCGTTAAGACCGTGCAGTTCCTTGCCGTCCCACAAAATACAAAAAGAGTCACTGCCCAGTCCGTTGCTGACCGGCTCGACTATGGTCATAGCGGCGGCGGCGGCAATGGCGGCGTCTACCGCATTGCCGCCCTTGAGCAGCATGCGCAGGCCGGCTTGCGCTGCCAGCGGGTGCGAGGTGGAGACCACGTTGCGTGCAAAAACCGGCAAGCGGGTGGAGGTGTAGGGGTTGTTGAAATTAAAGTTCATACGTCAATTGTGCAATGGATAAAAAAAACGGCGCCCGAAAGCGCCGTTTTTGTTCAGCCGGGGCGTGTCAGTCTTCGACAAACGCCTCTTCACGCTTGCTCTTGATGGACGGCAGAAGCACGATCACCAACAACAAAACACCGACAGCCAGCAGACTGGCAGACAGCGGACGCGTCACAAACACACTCCAGTCACCGCGTGACAAAAGCAGCGCGCGGCGCAGATTTTCTTCCATCATGGGGCCAAGAATATAGCCCAAAAGCAAAGGTGCAGGCTCGCAGCCGAGCTTGACGAACACGTAGCCCACCACACCAAACATGCCGACCATCCACACATCCCAGGTGTTGTTGTTGGTAGAGAACACGCCGATAGAGCAGAACAGCACGATAGCAGGAAACAGGTAGCGGTAAGGCACGGTCAACAACTTAATCCAGATGCCGATGAGTGGCAAGTTCAAGATGATCAGCATCGCATTACCGATCCACATGGAGGCGATCAGGCCCCAGAACAGCTCGGGGTTGCTGGTCATAACCTGCGGGCCGGGCTGGATGTTGTGGATCGTCATGGCGCCCACCATCAAGGCCATCACGGCGTTGGGCGGAATGCCCAGCGTCAGCAAGGGAATGAAGGAGGTCTGCGAGCCCGCATTGTTAGCCGACTCGGGTGCTGCAACACCGCGGATATTGCCTTGGCCAAATGGGATTTCACCGGGCTTGGTGCCGAGTTTCTTTTCCAATGCATAAGCAGCAAACGCCGACAGCAAAGCGCCGCCACCGGGCAAAATGCCCAGCGAACTGCCTATCACGGTACCGCGCAGCACAGCTGGCGCCATCTTCTTGATGTCGTCCTTGGTGGGGAACAAACCCGTCACCTTGGCCGTGAAAACTTCGCGGTCGTCTTCAGGCTTGGACAGATTCGAGATGATCTCGCCGTAACCGAACACACCCATGGCAATCACCACAAAGCCAAGGCCGTCGGTGAGCTCAGGGATGTCAAAGCTGAAACGCGCCACGCCGGAGTTGACGTCAGTGCCGATCAGACCCAGCAACAAACCCAGCACGATCATGCCAATCGCCTTGAGCAGCGAACCCGAAGCCAGCACCACAGCGCCGATCAGGCCCAATGTCATCAGGGCAAAGTATTCGGCGGGGCCGAATTTGAAAGCCAGTTCGGTCAG
>CAXNEG010000044.1:0-9980 GCA_964201305.1 Polaromonas sp. | reverse complement strand
ATGAAGAACTGGGAAGATGACGACGACAGCGAGTTCTGCTCTTCCAACATCGACTTTGTGGACGCCGCCGCCGTGGCCGATGTGCTGGGCATCGAGATTGAGCATGTCAACTTTGCCGCCGACTACAAGGACCGCGTGTTCGCCGAGTTCTTGCGCGAATACCAGGCCGGCCGCACGCCCAACCCTGACATCCTGTGCAACGCCGAGATCAAGTTCAAGGCTTTTCTAGACCACGCCATGCGCCTAGGCGCCGACAACATCGCCACCGGCCACTACGCCCGTGTGCGCTTGAACGAAGCCACCGGCCTGCACGAGCTGCTCAAGGGCCTGGACCCGACCAAAGACCAGAGTTATTTTTTGCACCGACTGAATCAGGCGCAGTTGTCAAAGACACTGTTCCCGGTGGGTGAGCTGCACAAGACCGAGGTGCGCCGCATCGCCAACGAGATCGGCTTGCCCAATGCTAAGAAAAAAGACTCGACCGGCATCTGCTTCATCGGCGAGCGGCCTTTCCGAGAGTTCCTTAACCGTTACATCGCCAAAGCCCCGGGCCCGATCAAGAACGACAAAGACCGCGTGCTGGGCGAGCATGTGGGCCTGAGCTTTTACACACTGGGTCAGCGCCAGGGCCTGGGCATAGGCGGCGTCAAGGCCAAGGGCGCCGAGCTCAAAGCCATTCAGGCCCAGGGCCAGCGCGGTGCCGGCGAGCACGAGCCCTGGTTTGTGGCGCGCAAAGACTTAGAGACCAATACGCTCTGGGTGGTCCAGGGCCACGACCACCCCTGGCTGCTGTCCACCGAACTCAGCGCGCAAGACTGCAGCTGGGTCGCCGGCAGAGCGCCGGCTGTCACGGCCCTGGAGTCCACCACCGCGCTGGGCGCCAAAACCCGCTACCGCCAGGCCGACGCCGCCTGCACACTGGCTGCATCCAACGCCACCCAGTGCGAGCTGCATTTCGCGCAAGCCCAATGGGCCGTCACGCCAGGCCAATCCGCCGTGCTGTACCAGGGCGAGGTGTGCCTGGGCGGCGGGGTGATACATGGCAGCAATGTGAGGAACAGTGCTGCCTGAGGGGACTATCGCCTTCTGGTAATCTTTGCCGTAATTTTATGGACGGGAGCCACCGAATGGGTTTTTACAGCCGCCTTAGCTTTGTTCTTTTGACTCTTGCCGGCCTTGCCGGCTGCGCTGTCACAGGCATTCCCGACGATGGTTTCAAACCCGTGAAGGGTCAGATCGGCAAGGACGTCATGTGGTTGCCAACCCCGCAGGACATGGTCGACAAGTTGTTGACGGTGGCGGAGGTCACATCTAAAGACATCGTCTATGACCTGGGCGCCGGTGACGGCGTGATTTCGATCACGGCGGCCAAGCGCTTTGGCGCACGCTCGGTCGGCATCGAGTACGACCAGAAGATGGCCGACTTCGCCCGCAAGAACACCCAACTCGCGGGGGTGGCGGACAAGGTGAAGATCATCCGGGGCGATATTTTTGTCGAGGACTTCAGCGAAGCCACGGTGTTGCCCTTGTACCTGTTGCCCGAGCTGAACTTGCAATTGCGCCCTACCTTGATGAAGATGAAGCCCGGCACACGCATCGTCTCCAACACGTTTGACATGCAGGAGTGGGCGCCGGACCAGACGGTTTCCTCGGGGGACACACCGGGGTATTTGTGGATCATTCCTGCGCCAGTAGTGGGGGACTGGGAGTTCACACCGCTGGACGGCAGCGCGCCTGCCAGGCTGAGTCTGCAACAGGCATTTCAGCAAGTGGGCGGTACGCTGAGCATGGGTGGCGTCAGCCAGCCTGTGCTGGGTGCGCAATTGCGGGGCAATCAACTGAGCTTTCACTTTTTAGGCAGTGACAAGGTCGCCCAAAGTATCAAGGGCACTGTGACGGCAGATGGCTTTACCGGTCAGCTGACGGCCTACGGCCAGACCCGGCCGGTTCAGGCCCGGCGCCGGTGAGTCAACCGGGTTCGGTCGAGCAACCCCAGCGGCTGCTCGACCCGCTGGGTGCGGTCGCCCTGATCTTGGGCATGGTCATCGGTGCCGGTATCTTCAAGAACCCGGCGCTGGTCGCGTCCCTGAGCGGCGATGTCGGCTGGACCCTGGGTATGTGGTTGTTGGGCGCACTGATTTCCGTGATGGGCGCGCTTTGCTACGCCGAGCTTTGCTGTGCCTACCCGCATGCGGGCGGCGACTATCATTTTTTGCATCGCGCCTTTGGACGCAACGTGTCCTTTCTCTATGCCTGGGCGCGCGCCACCGTCATCAATCCAGGGGCTATTGCTTTGCTGGCCTTTGTGTTTGGAGATTACTTCAGCCAAGTGCTGTCACTCGGGCCGTATTCCAGCGCGCTGTGGGCCTTTGTCATTGTGCTGGTGCTCACCGCCGTCAACATGCTGGGCATTCATGCCTCCTCGCGCATCCAGCTCTGGCTGACCTTGTTCGAGGTGCTGGGCCTGATCGCCGTGGTGGTGGCGGGCTTCACATTGGAAGCTGGTGACAGCGGCGGCACTTTTTTTGACAGCACGCCGCCACTGTCGCAGCTCGGGCTGGCGCTGGTCTTTGTTCTGCTCACTTTTGGCGGATGGAGCGAGGCCGCCTACATCTCGGCCGAAGTACGCGGCGGCCCGCGCAGCATCGTCCGCGTGATCGTGATCAGCATGGCGCTGCTGACGGCTTTGTTTTTGCTCGTCAACGCCGCCTTGTTGCACGGCCTCGGCTTGCAGGGCTTGGGTGCCAGCAAAACCGCTGCCGCCGATGTGCTGGGACTGGCCTGGGGCCCGTGGGCGCAAAAAGCGCTGGGGCTTTTTGTGGCGATTGCGGCGCTCACCAGCATCAACGCCACCATGGTGGTGGGCGCGCGTACCAAGTATGCGCTGGGCCTGGACTGGGCCAGTCTGGGTCAGCTCGGCACCTGGCGCGGCCAAACGGGCAGCCCGACCCGTGCCTATGGTTTGCAGGCAGTGATCAGCATGGGCTTGATTGCGCTGGGCATGCGTGAGGCCGATGGTTTCAGCGCCATGGTGGAGTTCACCGCACCGATGTTTTGGAGCTTTTTACTGCTGGTAGGGCTGGCGCTGATGTGGTTGCGCCGCACGGACGGCGCTGCCATCCGGCCTTTCCGTGTTCCGCTCTACCCGTTCACGCCGCTGGTCTTTTGCGCAGCGTGCGCGTTTTTGGCTTATTCGAGTGTCATGTATGCCGCCAGTCAGAACGCGCTGCACGTCTCGCTCTGGCTATTGGCCAGCGGCGTGCTGGCCTTGGGACTGCTGCGCTGGCGTGAAGCGTTTTTGCAGGGGGCACGAAGCGCTTTAAAACGGAATGTCGTCGTCCATGTCGTCAAAACCGCTGGCGGCTTTGGACGGTGCGGCGCCAGCCGGGCGCTGGGCCGGAGCGGCTGCCGGGGGCCGTGAATTGCTCTGGCGCTCGCCGCCGTCTGAGCTTTCTGCGCGGCTGCCGCCCATGCCTTCGCGGCTTCCCAGCATTTGCATCTGGTCGGCGCGAATTTCGGTGGTGTATTTTTCAATGCCGTCTTTGTCGGTCCACTTGCGGGTGCGCAAGCTGCCTTCGACATAGACCTGCGAGCCTTTGCGCAGGTACTGGCCGACGATCTCGGCCAGGCGGCCGTTAAAAACCACGCGGTGCCACTCGGTGGCTTCTTTCATTTCGCCGGTCTGCTTGTCTTTCCACTTGTCGGTGGTGGCGATGGTGACATTGGCGAGCTGGTCGCCGCTGGGGAAGGCGCGCATTTCAGGGTCGCGCCCCAGGTTGCCGACGATGGTGACTTTGTTGACAGATGCCATGGTGAGTTCTCCTAATCCTAATCATCTCAGTTTAACTGGCGGCCTTGGCGTTTGCCACCCCAGTCGGGGCTGTCGGCAGCTCGTAGCGTCCGGGCGCCCGCATGGGCCAGGCCAGCAGCAGCCACAGCAGCATCAGGCAGGCGCAGACCATAAAAAGCGCTTGCGGCCCGGCGGTTTTGGCCAGCCAGCCACCGACGGCGCCACCGGCAAAAAAGCCCAGCGACTGCAGTGTGTTGTAAACCCCCAGCGCCGTGCCACGCGCATGCTGCGGCGCTAAGCGTGAGGCCAGGCTGGGTTGGCAGGACTCCAGAATATTGAAGCCGCAGAAAAAAACAAACAACAGCCCCGCCAGCAGGCTCAGGCTGGGGGTGCCGCTGGTTGCTTGCTGCGCCGTCCACCACAGGCCCAGTTGCACCAACAAAATCACCCCGACAGAACCGAGAAACACCGCACGCAGATAACCCAGCCGCTCCAGCGGGTAAAGCGTGTAGCGCAGCACGACAAATGAAGCCACCACTGCCGGCGTGTAGACCTGCCAGTGCGCGTCCTTGCCCAGACCCGCCTGCACCAGTAGAGCGGGTATGGCAACCCACATGGCCAGTTGCACCGCATGCAGTACAAACACGCCCACATCCAGCCGCAGCAGCGCTGGGTCACGCAGCACCAGCGCCAGCGAGCCGCGGGGCCGGTGCACCGGCTGTGCCGGCTCGGGCGGCACCCACCAGATCACCACCGCGATGCCGGTCAGGGCAAAACAACCGGTCAAAGTGAAGAGTCCGGTCAAGCCGATGTACGCCACCAACAGCGGCGCAATGATGAGCGACACAGCAAACATCAGGCCGATGCTCACGCCCACCAGCGTCATGGCCTTGGTGCGCACCTCGTCGCGGGTCTGGTCGGCCAGCAAGGCGCTGACGGCTGCCGAAATAGCGCCGGCCCCCTGAACCGAGCGGCCGATGATCAACCAGGTCAGGTCACTGGCCGACATGGCCATGAAGCTGCCCAGCGCAAACACCAGCAGACCGAAAATGATGACGCGCTTGCGGCCCAGCCAGTCTGAGGCCATGCCAAAGGGGATTTGCAGCAGCCCTTGAGTGAGGCCGTAAATGCCCATGGCCAGACCCACGCGGGCCGGGTCATCGCCGCCGGGGTAGCGGGATGCCTCGAGCGCAAACACCGGCAACACCAGAAACAGCCCCAGCATGCGCAGCGCAAAGATCGATGACAGCGAAAAGCTCGAACGGAGCTCAGCAGCGGTCATGGGGGTGTCAGCAGGAATGGGGCGCACGTCAGCTTGGGGGCGATAAGGGTTGGCGTAGAAACCAAAGGGCTATTGTTACTCATTGCACCGTCTGGCCGGCAGCCCGGGCCATGGCGGTATGTGGCCGGGCGGTCTATGATGTTCGGTTTTGCCGGCCCACACCCTTGAACTCATCGACTGACAGCCACTACCTGGGCCAGATTCTGGCGGCGCAGCGCATCAGCGTTCGCGGCGCGCGCACGCACAACCTTAAAAATATCGACCTGGACATTCCGAGCAACCAATTGGTGGTGATCACCGGCTTGAGCGGCTCGGGCAAGTCCTCGCTGGCTTTTGACACCCTGTACGCCGAAGGCCAGCGCCGCTATGTCGAGAGTTTGTCGACGTATGCGCGGCAGTTTTTGCAGCTCATGGACAAGGCCGACGTGGACATGATCGAGGGCCTGAGCCCGGCGATCTCGATCGAGCAAAAAGCCACCTCGCACAACCCGCGCTCGACCGTGGGCACGGTGACCGAAATTCACGACTACCTGCGCCTGCTGTTTGCCCGCGCCGGCACGCCTTTTTGCCCCGAGCATGACCTGCCGCTGCAAGCCCAAAGCGTGGGCGAGATGGTGGACGCCGTGCTGGCCCTGCCCGAAGGCACGCGGCTGATGATCCTGGCGCCGGTGGCGCGCGAGCGCAAGGGCGAGTTTTTGGATGTGTTTGCCCAGATGCAAGCGCAAGGCTATGTGCGCTTTCGGGTCGATGGCCAGATTTATGAATATGACGATCTGCCCAAGCTCAAAAAAGCCGAGAAGCACAACATTGACGTGGTGATTGACCGCGTCAAAGTGCGTCATGTGAGCGCGCCCGCACCGGGCTTGGCCGAAGGTGAACTGGACGACGGCCGGCTCGAGCAGGACAAGCTCAAGCAGCGCATCGCCGAAAGCTTTGAAGCGGCACTGCGCCTGGCCGAGGGCAAGGCGGTAGCGATCGACATGGACGCGCCCGCTGCACCGGAAGGCCACGCGGCTGCAGGCGAGCATTTTTTCAGCGCCAAGTTTTCCTGCCCGGCTTGCAATTACGCGCTCAGTGAGATGGAACCGCGGCTGTTTTCTTTCAACTCGCCCATAGGCGCCTGTCCGGGCTGCGATGGTCTGGGGCACACCGAGTCGTTTGACGCATCGCGCGTGGTGGCTTTTCAGTCGCTCAGCCTGGCCAGTGGCGCCGTCAAGGGCTGGGACCGCCGCAACGCCTACTACTTCGCCATGCTCGAAAGTCTGGCCAAACATTACGGCTTTGACATTGAAACCGCTTTCGAGACCCTGCCCGAACGCGTGCAGCACGTGGTCTTGTACGGCTCGGGCGAAGAAGACATCAAGTTCAGCTATGTCATGGAGTCGGGTGCTTCGGCCGGTCGCAAGGTCAGCAAGAGGCATCCGTTTGAAGGCGTCATCACCAACTTCGAGCGGCGATATCGCGAGACCGATTCCAGCGCGGTGCGCGAAGAGCTCGCCCGCTACCGCAGCGTGCAGCCCTGCACGGCCTGCAACGGCACGCGGCTGCGGCCCGAGGCGCGCCACGTTTATCTGGTGGGCGCGCCCGACGCTGACGGACAGCCTGGCAGCCGCAAGGCGATTTTTGAAGTCAGCTGCGTCACCTTGCGCGAGAGCCTGGCGTATTTCACCGACCTCAAAATGCAGGGCGCTAAAGCCGAGATCGCCGACAAGGTGGTGCGCGAGATCGGCCTGCGCCTGAAGTTCCTCAACGACGTGGGCCTCAACTACCTCAGCCTGGACCGCAGCGCAGAGACGCTGTCGGGCGGTGAGTCGCAGCGCATCCGTCTGGCCAGTCAGATCGGCTCTGGCCTGACCGGCGTGATGTACGTGCTCGACGAGCCCAGTATCGGCCTGCACCAGCGCGACAACGACCGCCTGATCGGCACGCTCAAGCACTTGCGCAACATCGGCAACAGTGTGCTGGTGGTCGAGCACGACGAAGAAATGATCCGCGCCGCCGACCACGTGATCGACATGGGGCCGGGCGCCGGCATTCATGGCGGGCGCGTGATGGCGCAGGGCACGTTTGAAGAGGTGCAAGCCAACCCGAATTCATTGACCGGCCAGTACCTGGCGGGTACCCGCAAGATCGCCGTGCCCACGCGGCGCACGCCTTGGCTGCCGACCGTGGCCCGGGGCCCATTGGTCATCAAGAACCCGCGCTTTGCGCCCAGCGAAGCCGGCGTCAAGCGCGCCGCACGCGAGGCCGCGCACCAGCTCACGCAAGGCGACTTGCAGTGCCTCAAGGTCATCAACGCCACCGGCCATAACCTGCAAGGCGTGACGGTGGAATTCCCGGTCGGCCTGCTGACCTGCGTCACGGGCGTCTCGGGCTCGGGCAAATCCACCCTGGTCAATGACACGCTGTACGCCGCGGTGGCGCGCACGCTGTACCGCGCCAACGAAGAGCCGGCGCCGCACGAGGCGATGGAAGGCATCGAGCACTTTGACAAGGTCATCAACGTAGACCAATCGCCCATAGGCCGCACGCCGCGCAGCAACCCGGCCACCTACACGGGTCTGTTCACGCCGATCCGCGAACTCATGGCTGAGATGAACAGCGCGCGCGAACGCGGCTACGGGCCGGGGCGCTTCAGCTTCAACGTGGCCGGCGGCCGTTGCGAAGCCTGCCAGGGCGACGGCATGGTGAAAGTAGAGATGCATTTTTTGCCCGACGTGTACGTGCCCTGCGACATTTGCCACGGCAAGCGCTACAACCGCGAAACACTCGAAGTGCTGTACAAAGGCAAGAACATTGCGCAGATGCTCGAGCTCACGGTCGAAGCCGCTGCAGAATTTTTCAAGGCCGTGCCCACCATTGCGCGCAAGCTGCAAACCCTGCTGGATGTGGGCCTGAGCTACATCAAGCTCGGCCAGGCGGCCACCACGCTGTCAGGCGGCGAGGCGCAACGCATCAAGCTCGCGCTCGAACTCAGCAAACGCGACACTGGCCGCACGCTCTACATTCTGGACGAACCAACCACCGGCCTGCACTTTGCCGACATTGACTTGCTGCTCAAAGTGCTGCACCAACTGCGCGACGCCGGCAACACCATCGTCATCATCGAACACAACCTGGACGTCATCAAAACCGCCGACTGGCTGATCGACATCGGCCCCGAAGGCGGCGCCGGCGGCGGCACGGTGGTGGGCGTGGGCACGCCGGAGGACTTGGCGGCGAATCCGGTGAGCCATACGGGGCGGTATTTGGCGCCGTTGTTGGTGCATCGGTAGTTATTTGCTATGGCCGGCAGGGGCAGAAATTCATCTCCGAGTCCTGGACCCCGCGATGACCTTGGGATGCGTGGCTGCTCTCATGTCCTCCGCCCTTCGGGCTCCCCCTTGACTTCGCTACCCCACACACCCCAAGGTCATCGGCTAAGCGCAAAGTTAAGCCGGGCAGCCTGATTTAGGGCATTAAGCTGGAAGTTATTGCCGTGCGCTAAGTGCGAAACAGCGTTTGTGTCAGCGCATGCGGGCGGTGGCTGAGCACGCCGTCCTGCACTTGCGCGGCACTCAAGCCAAAGACGGTTTGTAACGCCTGTGCATAAACCGATGCAGCGTCCACGGTCACTTTCAGGTCGCGGCCTTCAAACAGGCTGGCTGCTTGCAGCCCCGGCCAGTCGGCCACCACGCCGGCGGTTTTGACCAAGCCGCCGGCGGCCAAAATGCAGCCGCCCCAGCCGTGGTCTGTGCCGGTGGTGCCGTTTTCTGCAGCGGTGCGGCCGAACTCGGTGACGGTGAGCACCAGGCAGTCGTCCCAGCGCGCACCCATGCTCTGGCGAAAAGAGCGGATGGCGTCGTCCACCTGCTTGAGGCGGGTCGCGTGCACGCCCTCGCCCGCGCCCTGGGCGGCGTGGGTGTCAAAGCCGTTGAAGTCGATCAGCCCGACCATCGGCCCGTCGTTGGCCTGCATGCGCAGCGCGGCTTCATGGGCCAGGCCGGCGGCAGATTTGCGGTTGTCAAAAGCCGGTGTGGGCGCGCCGGCCATGGCCGCTTCGGCGCGGCCTGTGCGCAGGCGCGTGCCCAGCGCGGCCAACTCGGGGTGGCCCTGCCAGAGCTGCTCTATCAGCGCGTAGGTGGCCGTCGGTGGTGTGGGCATCCAGGTCGGGAACTGGGTTTCCGATTTGCTGTCGCCGCGCAAAATCAGCGGCATGGGAATGGAGATCGCCACGCCCGCACCCAGCTGGGCTTTTTCCATCGCGCGGCCTAGCCAGCCTGACGCTGAAGCGTAGGGTTTGGGCACGCCGCTTTGCATGATGTCCTGGCCTTCAAAGTGAGAGCGGCCGGTGTAGCCAAAGCCGGTGGCATGCACCGCCACAGCCTGGCCCTGGGCCATCAAAGCCGCTAAGGTGGGCAGCGCCGGGTGCACGCCAAAAAAGTCATTGCCGCGCAGCAGTTGCGCAGGTACCAGGTTGGCGCGCAGCGCTTGCAGTTGGAGGTCGCCGGTGGGGGGTATGGCGCACAGGCCGTCCATGCCGCCCCGCAGCATCAAGACCAGCAGGCGGCGCTGTGCAAACGTGTTGCTGCTTTGCGCTGCCGCCAACAAAGGGTGGCCGGCCAATGTCAGGCTGGCGCCGGCACCTAAAAAATGTCTTCTTTGCATGGGCGTCAGCTCCACAACATGTCGGGTGAGGTCAGGTAAGCGGCCCAGATACCGCGGCGCGCCTGGCCTTCGGCGGTGGCGGCTGCAGCGAGTAACTGTTGCGCCAGCGGCCCCTGGCCCTGTTGCCGCAACAGTGTTTGGATGAGCGAGCCGGGTTGGCGGACACGCGCGACAAACTGAAAGGCGTAGCGCACGCGCCGGTCTAGCATTTCTTTGGAAATCCAGTCGCGGCTTTGCAGCGACCAGCCATTGGGCTGCGGA
>CAXNEG010000043.1:0-9985 GCA_964201305.1 Polaromonas sp. | reverse complement strand
TCCTCAATGTCTGGCGCGGCGGTGATGGACTTGGGCGCAAAACTCTGGATAAAGCCGAACACCTGGCCGAACACAAAGTAGTAGCAAAAAGCCACGCCAAAGAAAAACAGCAGCGTGCTGGAGATCACCAGCGGCAACACCAATTTTTTCTCATGGCTGTAGAGCCCAGGCGCCACAAAAGCCCAGACCTGGTAGAGCACCACGGGCAGCGCGATCATGAAGGCCGCCATGAACAAGATCTTGATGGGCACAACGAAAGGCGAGATGACATTGGTGGCGATCAGCGTCGCGCCCTTGGGCAAGGTGGCAATCAGAGGCGCCGCCATCAGGTCATACAAAGCGCCCGGACCGGGAAACATCGCCAGCACAGCCGCGGCAACGCCGATGGCAAGCACCGCCTTGAGCATGCGGTCGCGCAGCTCCATCAGGTGCTGTACAAAAGGTTGCTCAGAGCCTGCGAGTTCGTCAGGCTTGTCTTTGGGAGTGTCGCTCATAGAAAAATCGGATCCCGCTCAAAGAGGGCGGCTGGCGCTGGATTTGGGGCGGTAACGCGCAACCCGCGCTGCGCCAGACAAGGCCTTGGTTCGAACGCCAGAGCGTGACTTGAACCACTTCGGCGTAGCGCCCTGCTTGAGTCGCCAGTTTTTACCCGGGTGTTTATATTCAGGAAAACTGATCATGCCGGTTGCTTCAGTGCTGCTGACGTCAGCGGCCAGCGACGTGGTTTCGGCCCAGGTTTTTTCAAAATCGCTGGCGCTGGTCTGCACCGAACTTTCAACGTCGCGGGCAGCGCTCTCCATGGTGTCTTTCATTTTTTTAAGCTCGTCGAGCTCCATCGAACGATTGACCTCATTTTTGACGTCTGCCACGTAACGCTGGGCCTTGCCCAGCAAAGCACCCACAGTGCGAGCCACACGCGGCAGTTTTTCTGGCCCGATCACGATCAAGGCCACAGCGCCAATCAGCGCAATTTTCGAAATGTCGAGATCGAACACGTCAGTCCACGCCAGCGCACAAAGCGGCTTGCTGTTGGTGGCTTAAGAAGTTCAATGAAAAGCCTGTTCAGCTTTTTTGACGCGCTTGCACGTCAATGGTGTTGGGGTCTGGCACCGGGGCAGCCGCGGCCGCGGCCGGCGCGGTGACCTGTGCAGTGGTGGTGGTTGCAGCGTCGTCAGCGGCCGGCGCCTGACCGCCATCTTTTATGCCGTCTTTGAAGCCCTTGACCGCACCACCGAGGTCGCCACCGATGTTTTTGAGTTTCTTGGTGCCAAACACCATGACCACGATCAACAGGACGATCAGCCAATGCCAAATGGAAAATGAACCCATGTTTCTCTCCTAAGCTTTGATACCGGCGAAAAAGCCGGTTTGTGTATGAATGGGGATGATTCTAAGGCGCTTGTACGACGCCACGCGGGCTGGCGGGTCTTTGTGTTGCCAGGCACCACACAAAAGCAGGCGCAAGTGCCTTGTGATGACCGGTTTTAGCCTCGCAGCCAGGGCCGAGGACCGCCCATGACATGAAAATGCAGGTGATGCACCTCCTGGCCGCCCTCGACCCCGGTGTTGGTCACGACCCGAAAGCCGCCTTGCGGGTAGGGCCGGCAACCCTGCTCCAGCGCCAGCCTGGGCGCAAGAGCCATCATCCGCCCGATCAGGGCCTCGTGCTCAGGGCCAACTTGCGCCATGGAGTTGATGTGCATCTTGGGAATCATCAAAAAATGCACGGGTGCCCAAGGGTTGATGTCGTGAAAAGCCAGTATTTGCTCGTCTTCATAGACCTTGCGGCTTGGAATCTGACCAGCTGCGATCTTGCAAAAAAGGCAGTTGGCAGCTGCGGCAACGGCTGACGGGGCGGAGCTTGGTTTGTCGCTCATGCGGGCTCCTGAATCTGAGTCTGAGTCTGGGTTTGAGGCCAACGTTGGTCGTTAAAGCGCAACCAACCCTTGAGGCAGCGGTACAAGTACCAAAGCCAAACCAGCGCATAAGCCAGCGCCCCGGGCAGGAAAAACAGCAGCCACAAAGGCGACACCAGCACCAGCCAAAGCAGCGTCCACCAGAAGGTGGCGATCATGTAGCGGTGATGCGCCAGAAACAAGGGCTCGCGTTCATCGGCGCGTCGCAGGTAATTGATGATCAAGGCAAGCAGGGCAAAAACCCCGGCACTGAACCAGGCCAAGGTGTGCAGTCCGTACAAGATCTGCATGACCAGGCGGTCATTGTCGGTTTTGCCAGCGCTGTCTTTCAAATCGAAATCACCCATGCCGGCTCCTGCAGATTATTTTTCTGCCGATGCGCGCAGCTGGGCCTTGCGCAAGGCTTTTTCCTCCATGCCGCTGGTGCCTTCGCGGCGCTCCAGCTCGGCAATCACGTCAGCCGGCTTCAACCCGTAATAGGCCAGGGCGATCAGGCTGTGAAACCATAAATCGGCCACCTCACCCACCAGCTTGCCCTTTAACTCGGGGGTCGCGCCGCCACGATCGATATCTTTGGCCGCCATCACAGTTTCAGTGGCTTCTTCACCGATTTTTTTGAGAAAGGCGTCCGGCCCCTGGTCCAGCAAGCGGGCCACATAACTTTTGCCAGGGTCACCGCCGTGAGCCACTTTTCGGCTTTCAATCACCAGCGCCAGCCGTGCCAGAGAGTCATTGCTTGTCATGGTCATTTTTTGTAGATGGTTTGCGGGTCTTTGAGCACGGGATCGACCACACGCCATTGCCCGTTTTCATAACGATGGAAAAAACAGCTGTGTCGCCCCGTGTGGCAGGCAATCGCGGGACCGCTCTCCTGACCCAGCTGACTGACTTTGAGCAAGATCACATCGTTGTCACAGTCCAGTCGGATGTCATGCACGGTTTGCACATAGCCCGACTCTTCGCCCTTGCGCCAAAGCCGCGCACGCGAGCGGCTGAAATACACCGCCCGCCCGGATTCAGCCGTTTCCTGCAAGGCCTCGCGGTTCATCCAGGCGAACATTAGCACGTCGCCCGTGGCGGCCTCTTGGGCGATCACGGGAATCAGGCCCCGTTCGTCCCAGCGAACTTCATCTAACCAATTCATGGCGTCCATTGTCGGTGATCAGGCGCCATGCAGCGCCAAAGGCCGGCATCGACTTAGCTGGAATCACAACCGAACCGCAATACCGCGTTCGGCCATGCGCTGCTTGGCCTGCTGCACGGTGAATTCACCGTAGTGAAAAATGCTGGCCGCCAGCACGGCATCGGCGCCGCCGAGCTGAATACCGTCAGCCAGATCGTCCAGATTGCCAACGCCACCCGAGGCGATCACCGGCACGCTGACCGCATCGCTGACAGCGCGGGTGAGCGCCAGGTCAAAGCCGGATTTGGTGCCATCGCGGTCCATGCTGGTGAGCAATATTTCACCGGCGCCGCGCCGCGCCATCTCGCTGGCCCAGGCCACGGCGTCCAGCCCGGTGTTCTTGCGCCCGCCGTGGCTGTAAACGTCCCAGCCGGGGCCGCGCGTTAGAGCTTCTTCGTCAGAGCGTCGTTTGGCGTCGATGGCGACCACGATGCACTGGGCGCCGTAACGCGCCGAGGCGTCTTCAATCACCTGCGGGTTGGCCAGCGCGGCCGAGTTGAAGCTGGTCTTGTCAGCGCCGGCGTTCAGCAGGCGCCGCACATCCTCCACCGAGCGTACGCCGCCGCCCACCGTGAGCGGAATGAAGACCTGCGAGGCTACCGCCTCGATGGTGTGCAAGATCAGGTCGCGGTTGTCGCTGGTGGCGGTGATGTCCAGAAAAGTCAGCTCGTCGGCGCCTTGGTCGTTGTAGCGCGCAGCGATTTCGACAGGGTCACCGGCGTCACGCAGCGCGAGGAAATTGACGCCCTTGACAACCCGCCCGCCGGTCACATCCAGGCAGGGGATGATGCGTTTGGCGAGCATCAGGCTTTAGCCGTTGAGCTCGTCAGCGCGGGTCTGCGCAGCGGCAAAATCCAGATCGCCGCTGTAGATAGAGCGGCCGCAGATCACGCCTTCTACGCCCTCTTCTTCGACGGCGCACAGCGCGTCGATGTCGGCCATGTTGGACAGACCGCCCGAAGCGATGACCGGAATGCTCAAGGCCTGGGCCAGCTTGACGGTGGCCTCGATGTTGATGCCGCTGAGCATGCCGTCGCGGCCGATGTCGGTGTAAATGATGGATTCAACACCGTAGTCCTCAAACTTCTTAGCCAGATCGACCACCTCATGGCCGGTCAGCTTGCTCCAGCCGTCGGTGGCGACCTTGCCCTCTTTGGCGTCCAGACCGACGATGATGTGGCCGCCAAAAGCGGTACAGGCATCTTGTAAAAAGCCGGGGTTTTTGACGGCGGCGGTACCGATGATGACGTAGCGCAGCCCGGCGTCCAGGTAGCGCTCAATGGTGTCCAGGTCGCGTATGCCGCCGCCGAGCTGGACATCCACTTCACTGCCGACTTCCAGCAGGATCTTGCGGATCGCCGCTTCGTTTTTGGGTTTACCGGCAAACGCGCCATTCAAATCCACCAGGTGCAGTCGCCGCGCGCCCTTATCGACCCAGCTGCGCGCCATGGCCGCAGGATCTTCGCCGAAGGTGGTGGACTGGTCCATATCGCCCTGTTTGAGGCGCACACACAGGCCGTCCTTCAGGTCAATCGCAGGGATGAGTAGCATGTTTCGTCAAAGATGAAAAAAGAGTCAAGGCTGCCAATGCAGAAAATTACGGTACAGGGCCAGCCCTTGCTCAGCGCTTTTTTCAGGGTGGAACTGGGTTGCAAAAATATTATCCCGCGCCAGCGCCGCTGTGAAGCGCCCACCGTAGTCAGCTTCACCGGCAGTGTGGCGCGCATCAGACGGCTTGGCGTAGAAACTGTGTACAAAATAGAAATAGGCGCCGTCAGGAATGCCGCGCCAAAGCGGATGCGGATGGGCGGGGACCTTTGCGCTAACCTGAAAAACCCGGTTCCAGCCCATTTGCGGGACTTTGAAGCGGCTGCCATCGGGCTGCATGCGGCCGGCCAGGTCAAATTGAAGGACTTCACCGGCAAACAGCCCCAGCGCCGGAGTGCCCCCGGCCGCCCCCTCCTGGCTGTGTTCGAGCAGCATCTGCATGCCCACGCAAACGCCAAACAAAGGCTTGTTGGCCGCTGCGTGCAGCACCGCCTGGCGCAAGCCGGACGCGTCGAGCTCGTGCATGCAGTCGCGCATAGCCCCCTGCCCCGGCAGCACCACGCGGTCGGCGTCCAGCACATCCTGAACATTGGCGGTGACGATCACCTCAAAACCGGTACCCCGGGCCACATGGGTCAGCGCATGTGACACCGAACGCAAATTGCCCATGCCGTAATCGACAACAGCGACTTTTTTCAAAACAGTCATGTGAGCATCAGGTGCTGCAGATCAGGTCATGCAAGCTCAGAGAGAACCCTTGGTCGAAGGGATCACGCCGGCCATGCGCGGGTCCAGCTCGAGCGCCATTCGCAGGGCACGGGCAAAGGCCTTGAACACCGTCTCGGCCTGGTGGTGGGCGTTTTCGCCGCGCAAATTGTCGATGTGCAAGGTGACAAAAGCGTGGTTGGCAAAGCCTTGGAAAAACTCGTAAGTCAGCTGCGAGTCAAAGCCGCCGATCATGCCGCTTTTAAAGGGCACATGCATCACCAGCCCGGGGCGTCCGGAAAAATCAACCACCACGCGGCTGAGCGCTTCGTCCAGCGGCACGTAGGCGTGACCATAGCGGCGCAAGCCTTTTTTATCGCCGACCGCCAGCGCTACGGCCTGACCCAGGGTGATACCGACATCTTCGACCGTGTGGTGGCCGTCGATGTGCAGGTCGCCTGCGGCCTGGATGTCCAAATCGATCAGCCCATGGCGGGCAATCTGATCGAGCATGTGGTCAAAAAAGCCGATGCCGGTGGCCAGGCGTGAAACCCCCGTGCCGTCCAGATTGACCCGGGCGGTGATTTGGGTTTCCGCCGTGTTGCGCGTGACTTCAGCGGTGCGCGCCGGCAGGGATGAGTTAGTGGTCATAGGGCTTTTTCTAGGGCTGCCAGCAGCCGGGTGTTCTCTTGCGCGGTACCAACGGTCAAGCGCAGGCAGTCGGCCAGCAGTAGATGCATTTTAGAAACGTTTTTGACCAGCACGCCAGCGGCCTTCAGGTGCTCGAAAACCCGCAGTGCGGGGTCTGCCTCGCCGTCTTTGGCGCTCAGGCGTACCAAAATCATGTTGGCATCACTGTCCCAGGCCTTGAGCCCCGGCATGAAGCGCAGCGCAGTCAGCAGGCGCTGGCGCTGCGCCATCAGCTCGGCAGCCTGGGCGGCAAACACCGGCTGGTGTTCCAGCGCGAACAGTGCAGTCTCGTAATTGAGCACGCTGATGTTGTAGGGCGGGCGCACCTTGTCGATCTCGGCGATCAGCGCCTTGGGGCCCATCATGTAGCCCAGACGCACACCTGCCAGGCCGAACTTGCTGAGCGTACGCATCAAGAGCACATGGCTGTGACGCGCGATGCGGTCAATGTAGCTTTTGCTGGAAAACGGCTGGTAGGCCTCGTCCATCACGAGCAAACCGCCTTGCGCGCCGACGGCTTCGATGATGCGCTCGACCACCGCGTCGTCCCACAAATTGGCGGTCGGGTTGTTCGGGTAGGCCAGGTAAACAATGGACGGCTTGTGCGTGGCGATGGCCGCCAGCATGGCTGCTTCGTCCAATTCAAAATCAGCCGTCAAGGGCACGCCGACGAAAGCCAGGCCTTGCAACTGCGCGCTCATGGCGTACATGACGAAGCCGGGCACGGGTGCCAGCACCTTGGCGCCAGGCACATCGCAGGCCAGCGCCAGCAAAGAGATCAGCTCGTCCGAGCCGTTGCCCAACATGATGTCAAAGCCCTCGGGCATCTGCGCGTAATCGGCCAGCGCCCTGCGCAAGTCATTGACGCGGCCGTCAGGGTAGCGGTTGAGCGCCAGCGCGCCCAGTCGCCGGCCAAGCTCAGCCCGCAGATCGGCCGGCAGCCGGTGCGGGTTCTCCATGGCATCTAACTTGACCATGCCGGCCGAGTCCTGGACAGCATAGGCGTGCATGGACTGCACGTCCTGGCGGATGCGTTGTTGAAGTTCGGGCGACAGCCCTGCGGCTTTGGATGTCATGGTTTTTCCCGCATGGGCGGCACCTTGTGCAAGCGGAACTCGGCGGCACGCGCATGCGCTTGCAGGCCTTCGCCGTAAGCCAGTTCGGCCGCCACCGGGCCCAGCACTTGCGCGCCGGCTTCGCTGACTTCGATCAGGCTGGAGCGCTTTTGAAAGTCGTATACGCCCAGCGGGCTGGAAAAGCGCGCCGTGCCACTGGTGGGTAGCACATGGTTGGGGCCGGCGCAGTAGTCGCCCAGGCTTTCGCTGGTGTAAGCACCCAGAAAAATGGCGCCTGCGTGTTTGAGCAGCGGCTCCCAGCGCCCGGGCTCGCGGCTGGAGACTTCCAGATGCTCGGGTGCGATGCGGTTGCTCAGGGTGCAGGCTTCTTCCATGCCGCGCGTATGGATCAGCGCGCCGCGGTCAGTCAGTGACTTGGCGATGATGGCTGCGCGCGGCATGGCGGGCAGCAGGCGGTCGATGGCGGCTTGCACGGCGTCAATGTAAGCGGCGTCAGGGCTGAGCAAAATGCTCTGCGCCAGCTCGTCGTGCTCGGCCTGGCTGAACAAATCCATCGCCACCCAGTCGGCCGGTGTGCTGCCGTCTGCCAGCACCAAGATCTCGGAGGGGCCGGCAATCATGTCAATGCCCACGGTGCCGTAAACGCGGCGCTTGGCGGCGGCCACGTAGGCATTGCCGGGGCCGGTGATTTTGTCCACCGCCGGCACCGTGGCCGTGCCGTAGGCCAGTGCGGCGACAGCCTGCGCGCCACCGATGGTGAAAGCGCGGCTGACGCCAGCCACGTAGGCGGCGGCCAGCACCAGCGGGTTTTTCTCCCCGCGGGGCGTTGGCACCACCATGATGATTTCGCCCACGCCGGCCACCTGCGCGGGAATCGCGTTCATCAGCACCGAAGACGGGTAAGCCGCTTTGCCGCCGGGCACATAAATGCCCACCCGGTCCAGCGGCGTGACTTTTTGGCCCAGCAGAGTACCGTCTTGGTCGCGGTAGCTCCAGCTCTCGCCCGAGGCTTTTTTCTGTGCTTCGTGGTAGCTGCGCACCCGCGCAGCGGCAGCTTGCAAGGCCGTGCGCTGGGCCGCAGGAAGGCCCTCAAAGGCCGCTTTGAGTTCGGCGTGCGTCAGCTCCAGCGCCTGCACGCTGGCGACTGTCAGGCCGTCAAAGCGCTGCGTGCAGTCAAGCACCGCCGCATCGCCACGCAGTTGCACGTCGGCCAGGATGGCGGCTACGCGCTCTTCGATGGCGGCGTCCGCCTCGGCCGACCAATGCAGCCGCGCCTTGAAGTCCGCTTCAAAAGAAGCGTCACGGGTGGACAGCCGGGCGGGGCGAGCTTGCAGGGTCATGGCGGGTCAGGCAGCCACGGCCTTGGCCATGGCGTCGATGATGCGGCGGATCGGCGCTTGCTTGAGCTTGAGCGCGGCCTGGTTGACGACCAAGCGCGAGCTGATGTCCATGATGCGCTCGACCTCCACCAGGTGGTTGGCCTTGAGCGTGTTGCCGGTAGACACCAGGTCGACGATGGCGTCGGCCAGGCCGGTCAGCGGGGCGAGCTCCATGCTGCCGTAGAGCTTGATCAGGTCCACGTGCACGCCTTTGGCAGCAAAAAAATCACGCGCAATCGCCACGTACTTGGTGGCCACTTTGAGCCGGCTGCCTTGGCGCACAGCAGCAGCGTAGTCAAAACCGTCGCGCACGGCCACGCTGATGCGGCACTTTGCAATTTGTAAATCCAGCGGCTGATAAAGCCCTTGTGTGCCCGACTCCAGCAGCGTGTCCTTACCGACCACGCCCATGTCGGCGCCGCCGTACTGCACATAGGTCGGCACATCGGTGGCACGCACCAGCACCACGCGCACGTCGGGCTGGTTGGTGCGCAAAATCAACTTGCGGGATTTTTCGGGGTCGTCCAGCACCTCGATGCCGGCCGCCTTGAGCAGGGGCAGGATGTCGTCAAAAATCCGTCCTTTGGACAGTGCCAGTGTGATCATGCTTTGACCCGTTCAATGTCAGCGCCTATGCCGCGCAGTTTGCTTTCCATCTGATCGTAGCCGCGGTCCAGGTGGTAAATACGCTCGACCACTGTCTCGCCCTCTGCCACCAGGCCCGCAATCACCAGGCTGGCCGAGGCCCGCAAGTCGGTGGCCATGACGGTCGCGCCAGAGAGCTTTGCGACACCCTCCAACAGCGCCACTTTGCCATCGATCTGAATGTTAGCCCCAAGGCGCACCATTTCATTGACGTGCATGAATCGGTTTTCAAAAATCGTCTCCGTCACTTTGCTGGTGCCGTGCGAGACGGCGTTCAGCGCCATGAACTGCGCTTGCATGTCGGTTGGAAAGCCGGGGTATTCGGTGGTCCGAAACGACTGCGCCTTGAGCCGGCCCTTGGAGACAATGCGGATGAAGCCTTCGCCCGCCGTGACTTTGGCGCCGGCCTCGCGGAGTTTTTCGATGACCACTTCCAGGTGATCGGCCCGCCCGTGGCGCAGCACCACATCCCCGCCGGCAGCGGCGACGGCGCACAAGAACGTACCGGTCTCGATGCGGTCAGCCACCACCTGGTGGCTGGCGCCATGCAGGCGCTCTACACCCTGGATACGGATACGCCGGGTGCCATGACCTTCAATGCGCGCACCCATCTTGATGAGCATGTCAGCCAGGTCGCCGATCTCGGGCTCCTGGGCCGCGTTTTCCAGCACGGTTTCGCCTTCGGCCAGGGAGGCAGCCATCATGAAATTTTCGGTGCCTGTCACGGTCACCATGTCGGTGGTGAGGTGGCAGCCTTGCAAGCGCTTCAGACCTGGCGCCAGTCGGGCCACCATGTAGCCGTGCTCAACAGCGATCTCGGCGCCCATGGCCTGCAAACCCTTG
>CAXNEG010000042.1:0-10043 GCA_964201305.1 Polaromonas sp. | reverse complement strand
ACCACATCGCTGCCGTGCACCAGCACCCGACCACTGGTGGCGCGCGACAGACCAGCCAGAATGCTGATCAAACTGGTTTTGCCAGCCCCATTAGGGCCCAGTAAGCCAAAAAATTCACCCTGCTCGATGTCAAAGCTGACATGGTCCAGCGCTTTCACAGCCGCGCCAGCTGCACCCCGCGAAGACTGATATGTTTTGGAAACGGATTGAAATGAGATGGCGGGCATGAGCCGCCTATTTTAGGGGCTAGGCGCCAGCACCACCGCCAGGCCACTCAAGGGGCGTCTGGAATCAGCTCAGCAATGCCGTAAAGGCCGGCCAACTGACGCAAGCGGGGCGGCAGGCCGCGCACATAAAAAGCGCGGCCCAGCGCTTGGGCCTGGCGCCTGCAGGCCAGCAGCACAGCCAGCGCAGAAGAGTCAAAACGGCTCAAACTTTCCGCATCAGCGACCACGGGTTCGCGGTTAGCGGGTTCGGCCAATAAAACCATGTGAAAAATTTTGACCAAGGCCGTGGCCTGGTCATGGGTCAGCACAGCGGGTAGTTTCAACACGGCAGCTGGCTTTAGTTTTTCTTTGGCCCGGCGCTGGTCATGGCGCCGTTTTTGTTGCGCAGCGCCAGAGTGGCGATCAGCCCATCGATGCCACGTGTAGAAATTTCTTGCGCGAACTGTGTGCGGTAGGTCTCAACCAGCCAAACGCCAAGCACGTTGAGATCGTAAATTTTCCAGCCGCCAGCCGTTTTTTCCATTCGGTAATCCAACTGAATGGGGTCGCCACGGCCCAGAATTTCAGTACGGACAATCACCTCGCTGTCGCCGGCTTGCGCACGCAAAGGCTTGACACTGATGGTCTGGTCTTGTAACTGGCTCAAAGCGCCAGCGTAGGTGCGCACCAAAAGGTTCTTGAACTCGTCCTGCAGTCTTTTTTGCTGCTCAGGCGTGGCCTGGCGCCAGCTACGGCCGACAGCTGAAGCGGTCATGCGCAAAAAATTGACGTTCGGCAAGATTTTGCTGTCGACAAAAGCGATGATCTTGCGCACATCGCCGCTTTGCACATCCTTGTCGGCCTTGATGGCGCTGAGCACATCCATCGAAAGGCGGCGGATCATCTCGTCGGGCGCCTCGTCTGCAGCGCGCGCCAAGGGCAGGGTCAAATTCAATGTCAGGCCCCAGGCCGAGGCCACAAGCCGGGTCCAGTTTCGGCGGTTCAACAGCATGTCCATCTTTCTGTCAGTTGGCATGGCCAAGTTCAAGGTTGCAGGGGCTTCGACGTACCCCCGGGTGCGCTTTGGTTGCCAGGCTCAGGCAAATCGTAGCGTTCTTCTGGAGGGCTGTTTGGCTCGACATATTGTCGGATTAAAGACCGACGGCGCTGCAAGTAGGCGTCTCGCGTGAAGCTGTATTTGTCCAGGGCGGCACTGTCAATCATGCGGCCGGTACGCAGCAAACCGGCACGCAAATCAACCACTTGCAAGGCGGTCAAGCTGTTACGCACAGTCGAATCATCCACGCCGCTAATTAAATTTCCACGCCAATTCACAGGCAAAGCGGCGGTGTCGCGCAATGTCGATGGTCCCAACAGCGGCAGCACCAGATAAGGCCCGGTCGGCACACCCCAGCGGCCCAGGGTCTGGCCAAAGTCTTCGCTGTGTTTTTCCAACTTCAAATCTGTGGCGACATCCAGGACACCCGCCAAACCGATGGTGGTGTTCACACCAACCCTGGCAAGCGTTTCAACCGACTCCTTGGGCTTGAGTTGGAGCACATTATTGACAAGCGACCAAACGTCCGAAAGATTACCAAAAAAGTTACTCACCCCGGTACGCAGCAAAGCAGGCGTGACGTCCTGGTAAGCGATGGCCACAGGCTTGACGAAGGTCTCATCAAGGCCTTCGTTGAAGCCATGGACTTGCCGGTTAAATGACTCCCAAGGGTCGCGGGGGTTGGCATTGGGCGCACTCGCGCAGCCTTGCAAGACAAGCAACACCAGCCCGGCCAGAACCCCTCGAAACCAAGCGGGAGCAGAGACTTTGCGACAAAGTGTCATTTGGCAGCCCCGGCAGCCGGCGGCGTGCTGGGGGATCCCGTGTCAGCGGCCTTGCTGAAAAGGAACTGGCTGATCAAGGTTTCAAGCACCAAAGCCGACTGTGTCTGGGTGATCGTGTCGCCGGCGGTAAGGGTTTTGTCCAAGGCGCCGGGCTCAATGCCGATGTACTGTTCGCCCAGCAAACCACTGGTGAGGATTTTCAGCGAGCTGTCTTTGGGGAAAATGTAACGCCCCTCCATGGCCAGGTTCACGCGCGCCTGGTAGCTCTTGTCGTCAAAGTTGATGCTCTCAACGCGTCCGACCACCACGCCGGCACTTTTCACAGCCGCGCGGGGCTTGAGGCCGCCGATATTGTCAAATTTAGCGGATACCGGGTAGGACGTGTCCGCCAGTTGAAGACTCAGCAAATTTGCCGACTTCAGTGCCAGAAACAGCAAAGCAAGTGCGCCGATCAACACAAAAAGGCCGACCCAAACATCGTTTCTAGAACGTGGCATCCTTGACTTTCATAAACATGAAGGGGGTTGATCCGGGGGCTTTAACTTCAGTCAAAGTTTCATGCAAGCCGCCGACCCCTTTTTCAAAAACTTTGTACAAATTCTCGCATGTGCCGCGCCAGTCGCAAAGCGGCTGAGCTTGAAATGGAATAAATAAACCCATTAAATACTGAACATCCATGCGGTCAGCAAAAAGTCGAGCCCGAGCACGGCAAGTGAAGCCACCACCACCGTTCGGGTGGTGGCGCGCGACACCCCTTCGGGCGTAGGCTGGGCCTCAAAGCCCTGGTAAAGCGCCACAAACGTGACAGTCACACCAAACACCATACTTTTAATGACCCCGTTGCCGACATCCCGCCACACATCGACGCCGCCCTGCATCTGACTCCAAAAAGAGCCGGCGTCAATGCCGATCATCAACACACCCACCATCCAGCCGCCGGCGATGCCCACGGCACTGAAAACAGCTGCCAGCAAAGGCATGGCGATCACGCCGCCCCAAAGCCGTGGCGCGAGAATACGGCGGATCGGGTCGACCGCCATCATCTCCATGGCCGAGAGCTGCTCACCGGCTTTCATCAAGCCAATCTCCGCGGTCAGCGCGGTGCCGGCGCGACCGGCAAACAGCAAGGCCGTGATGACGGGCCCGAGCTCGCGCACCAGACTCAGCGCCACCAGCAGACCCAGCGCTTCCGAAGACCCATAGCGCTGCAAGGTGTAGTAGCCCTGCAGACCCAGCACGAAACCGACAAACAGACCCGACACGGCAATGATGGCCAGCGAATAATTGCCGAGGAAAAAAATCTGATCCCTCACCAACCCAAACCGCAGCAGGGTTGACGGTGTCAGCGCAAAGAGTTTGACAAACAGGCGCGCTGCAAACCCAAGCTCGGCCAATTTGGTACGCACATTCAGACCCAGGTCCGCCAGCCATGAAAAACCTTCACCGGGCTTCATGTTGACCCGCCTTTTTTGAACGGCGGCTTGGGCTCAGTGAACCGACCCGGCAAGCCGAAATCGGCCTCTGCAGTCGGCCCGGGGTAATGAAACTCCACAGGTCCTTCACGCTGAGCGTTGACGAACTGATGCACCAGCGGGTCGGTGGAGTTCATGACCTCTTGCGGCGTACCCTGCGCGGCAATGCCGCCCTTGGCCAGAATGATGACCTGGTCGGCGATACGAAAGGTTTCTTCCAGGTCATGCGAGACCACGATGCTGGTGATGCCCAGCGTGTCGTTGAGCTGGCGGATCAGCTGCGCTGCCGTACCCAGCGAGATCGGGTCCAGCCCGGCAAAGGGCTCGTCGTACATGATCAGCTCAGGGTCCAAAACAATGGCCCGCGCCAGCGCCACCCGTCTGGCCATGCCACCGGAAATCTCTGAGGGCATGAGCTCACGCGCACCGCGCAGGCCCACGGCGTCGAGCTTCATCAGCACGATGTCGCGAATCAGCTCAGGACTCAGGTCGGTGTGCTCACGCAGGGGAAAAGCGACGTTGTCAAACACGCTGAGGTCGGTGAACAAGGCACCGAACTGGAACAGCATGCCCATGCGCCGGCGCGCTGCATACAGCGCCGTTTGCGCCATGGCGCCGACATCCTGGCCATCAAATAGAACCTTGCCGGTGCTGGCTTTTTGCTGACCGCCGATCAAGCGCAGCACCGTGGTCTTGCCGCCGCCGGAGGCGCCCATCAGGGCCGTGACCTTGCCACGCTGCACGCTCAGGCTGAGGTCTTTGAGAACGACCCGGTCCCCCTTGGCGCCCGGGTAGGCGAAGCTCACTTGCTTGAATTCAACGAGCGCAGTTGTCAGTTCAGCCATTGGAAGTCAAAGCCGGCAGGCAGCCAGCTTCAGTCAGGGTAAGGCCCTAATAATAAGGCTTTAACGCGTCAGAACTTGCCAGGCGCTGCGCCAGGCAACGCCGGCCCGGGAGCTTTACCTAGGCAGGTCGCTGGCGCCCATCAGAAACTCGTCGACTGCCCGAGCCGCTTGGCGACCTTCGCGAATCGCCCAGACCACCAGGCTCTGACCTCGACGGATGTCGCCAGCTGCAAACACCTTGGGCACATTGGTGGCGTAGCCGCCCGTGAAGTCGGTATTGGCCTTGGCGTTGCCGCGGCTGTCGGCATCCACGCCGAAAGCCTTGAGCACGGTGCTGACCGGCGCCACAAAGCCCATGGCCAGCAAGACCAGATCGGCCTTGAGCAGTTGCTCGGAACCGGCAACTTCCTGCATCTTGCCGTCTTTCCATTCGACGCGAACGGTTTTCAGGCCAGTGACCTTGCCTTTGTCGCCGATGAACGCTTTGGTCGAGATGGCGAACTCGCGCTCGCAACCTTCTTCATGCGATGAAGAGGTGCGCAGCTTGATCGGCCAGTAAGGCCAGGTCATGGGGCGGTTCTCTTCTATGGGTGGCTCGGGCATCAGCTCGAACTGGGTCACGCTGGCCGCGCCGTGGCGGTTGCTGGTGCCCACGCAGTCGCTGCCGGTGTCGCCGCCGCCGATGACGATGACATGCTTGCCCTCCGCGCGCAACTGGTCTTTGAACTTGTCGCCAGCGTTGACTTTGTTTTGCTGGGGTAAAAACTCCATCGCAAAATGAATACCGGCCAGCTCACGGCCGGGCACGGGCAGGTCGCGCGACTGCTCGGAGCCGCCGGTCAGAACCACCGCGTCAAAATCTTTTTGCAGCTGCGCCGCAGAGATGTTTTCCTTGGCCCAGTTGGTGACCTTGCTGTCCTTGGGCAGCTCGCCGATCAACACGCCGCAGCGAAAGCTCACGCCCTCGGCCTTCATTTGCTCGACGCGGCGATCGATATGGATTTTTTCCATCTTGAAGTCGGGGATGCCATAACGCAGCAAACCGCCTACCCGGTCGTTTTTTTCGAACAGCGTCACGTCGTGGCCCACGCGCGCGAGTTGCTGGGCAGCCGCCATGCCGGCCGGGCCGGAGCCGACCACGGCCACTTTTTTACCAGTCTTGTGCATGGGCAGCTGCGGCGTGACCCAGCCTTCGGCCCATGCGCGGTCAATGATGGCGTGCTCAATTGATTTGATGCCGACCGCGTCGTCGTTGACATTCAAGGTGCAAGCCGCCTCGCAAGGGGCCGGACAGATGCGACCGGTGAACTCCGGGAAGTTATTGGTGCTGTGCAGCGTCTGAATGGCATTTTCCCAGTCCTTGCGAAACACCATTTCATTGAAGTCAGGAATGATGTTGTTGACTGGGCAGCCGCTGTTGCAAAAAGGCGTGCCGCAGTCCATGCAGCGCGCCGCTTGCTGCGCGGCTTGTTTGTCGTCAAGACCGATGACAAATTCTTTGTAATTTTTCAGGCGCTCTGGCACGGGCTTGTAGCCCTCTTCAAGCCGCTCGAATTCCATGAAACCGGTGATTTTCCCCATGATGTCCGTCCTCAGATACTTTGTGTAGGTTCGTACGCTAATCAGGCCGTGACGGCGCCGGGCTTGCCTGCCAACTGGGCGCGCGTTGTTTCACTCGCAGCCAGCAACTGGCGCTCTTTGCGCTCACTCAGGGCGCGCTTGTATTCGCTTGGAAACACTTTGACGAATTTATGCCGCGCCTCGTTCCAGTTGTCCAGCAGTTCGCGCGCGCGCTTGCTACCGGTCCAGCGGTTGTGGTCTTGCAAGAGCCGCTTGAGCTGGTCCTCGTCGGTCTCGTCTGCGTGCCAGCCGGACTTGTCATTGAGCGTCTGTTCGGCCGCGCTCAACACCTTGTCCAGCGAGACCATGGCGGTGTTGCAACGTGTGGCGAACTGGCCGTCTTCGTCGTACACATAAGCCACGCCGCCACTCATGCCGGCGGCAAAGTTGCGGCCGGTCTTGCCCAGTACGGCGACGGTGCCGCCCGTCATGTACTCGCAGCCGTGGTCACCTGTGCCTTCTACGACGGCAGTGGCGCCCGACAGGCGCACCGCAAAACGCTCGCCGGCCACACCGCTGAAAAACGCTTCGCCAGTGGTCGCGCCATAAAGCACAGTGTTGCCGACAATGGTGTTTTTCACCGCGTCACCACGGAAGTCGATGCTCGGGCGCACCACGATGCGGCCGCCCGACAAGCCCTTGCCGGTGTAGTCGTTGGCGTCACCGATCAGGTACATGGTGATGCCCTTGGCGAGGAACGCGCCAAAAGACTGGCCACCCGTGCCTTCGAGCTGGATGCGCAGCGTGTCGTCCGGCAGACCTTGTGGATGGCGGCGCGTCAGCTCACCCGAGAGCATCGCGCCCACGGTGCGGTTGACGTTGCGGGCGACTTCGATAAACTGGACCTTCTCGCCTTTTTCCAGCGCCAGCTTCGATTTTTCGATCAGTCGCACATCAAGCGCTTTTTCCAAGCCGTGTTCTTGCTCGGCCACATGCAGTCGCGGCACGTCGGCAGGCACGTTGGGCTGGTAGAACAGTCGGCTGAAATCCAGGCCGCCGGCCTTCCAGTGCGCAATGCCTTTTTGCGTGTCGAGCAGATCAGCGCGGCCAATCAGATCGTCAAACTTTCGGATGCCGAGTTGCGCCATCAATTGGCGCGCCTCTTCGGCCACAAAGAAGAAGTAGTTGACGACATGCTCGGGCTTGCCGCTGAACTTGCGGCGCAGGACCGGGTCTTGCGTGGCCACGCCGACCGGACAGGTGTTGAGGTGGCACTTGCGCATCATGATGCAGCCTTCGACCACCAATGGTGCGGTGGCAAAGCCGAATTCATCGGCACCCAGCAAGGCGCCAATCACCACGTCGCGGCCGGTTTTCATCTGGCCGTCAGCCTGCACGCGAATTCGCCCGCGCAGGCGGTTGAGCACCAGCGTCTGCTGAGTCTCGGCCAAACCGATTTCCCAAGGTGAGCCGGCATGCTTGATCGATGACCAGGGCGAAGCGCCCGTGCCGCCGTCATGCCCGGCAATCACCACGTGGTCGGACTTGGCCTTGGCCACGCCGGCAGCGATGGTGCCGACGCCGACTTCAGACACCAGCTTGACGCTGATGCTGGCGCGCGGGTTGACGTTTTTCAGGTCATGAATGAGCTGCGCCAGGTCTTCGATGGAATAAATGTCGTGGTGCGGCGGCGGGGATATCAAACCGACACCCGGCACCGAGTAGCGCAGCGCGCCGATGTACTCACTGACCTTGCCGCCGGGCAGCTGTCCGCCCTCGCCCGGCTTGGCGCCCTGCGCCATCTTGATCTGAATCTGGTCAGCCGACACCAGGTATTCAGCGGTGACACCAAAGCGACCGGAGGCGACCTGCTTGATTTTCGAGCGCAGCGAGTCGCCATCCTGCAAAGGCAGGTCCACTTCCACAACTTTTTCGCCGATCACGCTTTTCAGGGTCTCGCCTTGTTTGATCGGGATGCCTTTAAGTTCCTGGCGGTAACGGCTCGGGTCTTCACCACCCTCGCCGGTGTTGCTCTTGCCGCCGATGCGGTTCATGGCCACGGCCAGCGTGGCATGCGCTTCGGTGGAAATCGAACCCAGCGACATGGCGCCGGTAGCAAAGCGCTTGACGATCTCCTTGGCTGGCTCGACCTCGTCGATCGGGATCGCCTTGGACGGGTCTATCTTGAACTCAAACAGGCCGCGCAACGTCATGTGGCGACGGTTCTGGTCGTTGATCAACTGGGCGTATTCCTTGTAGGTGCTCCAGTTGTTGGCGCGGGTAGCGTGCTGTAGTTTGGCAATCGCATCGGGCGACCACATATGCTCTTCACCACGTGAGCGCCAGGCGTATTCACCGCCTGCGTCCAGCATGGTGGCAAGCACCGGGTCGTTGCCGAAAGCGGCGCGGTGCATGCGCAAGGCTTCTTCAGCGATCTCGAACACGCCCATGCCCTGTACCTGGCTGGCCGTGCCGGTGAAGTACTTGTCTATGGTGGCGCGGTTCAAGCCGATGGCCTCAAACAGCTGGGCACCGCAGTAGCTCATGTAGGTGCTCACGCCCATCTTGGACATGATTTTCGACAGTCCCTTGCCAATGGCTTTGGTGTAGTTATAGACGGCTTTTTCAGGGCTCAAATCGGCGGGCAATCCGGCAGCAAGCTCGGCCAGCGTTTCAATGGCCAGGTAGGGGTGGACAGCCTCAGCGCCGTAACCGGCGAGCACAGCGAAGTGGTGCACTTCGCGGGCCGAGCCGGTTTCCACCACCAGGCCGGCCGTGGTGCGCAGTCCTTCTGTGACCAGGTGCTGGTGTACTGCTGACAGAGCCAGCGCGGCCGGAATGGCGACCTGTTCGGCGTTGACCCCGCGGTCACTGACGATCAGGATGTTTTTGCCGTTCTTGATGGCATCCACAGCCTCGGCGCACAGCGAGGCCAACTTGGCTTCAACGCCTTCATGGCCCCAGGCCAGCGGGTAGGTGATGTCCAGCGTGTAGCTGCGGAACTTGCCCTGGGTGTGGGCTTCGATGTTGCGCAGCTTGTCCATGTCAGCCACATTGAGCACTGGCTGGCTGACTTCAAGCCGCATGGGCGGGTTGACCTGGTTGATGTCCAGCAGATTAGGCTTGGGCCCGACGAAGGACACCAGTGACATCACGATGGCTTCGCGGATCGGGTCAATCGGCGGGTTAGTGACCTGGGCGAACAACTGCTTGAAGTAGTTGTAAAGCGGTTTGTTTTTGTTGGACAGCACGGCCAGCGGGCTGTCGTTGCCCATCGAGCCGGTGGCCTCTTCGCCATTGGCCGCCATCGGGGACATCAAAAACTTGATGTCTTCCTGCGTGAAACCAAACGCCTGCTGGCGATCAAGCAAGCTGGGCACTCCGCCGTGGCTCCCCACTGCGTGTGGTTCGCCTCGCCCCTCGCTGGGGGCTGCGCCTTGCGTCCGGCCGAGCCGGTCCGCGGCCCCTGCTGGCAAAGCGGAAGGCGTGGCGGCGATGTCGTCGAGCTTGATGCGCAGGTTTTCTATCCACTGCTTGTAAGGCTTGCTGTGTGCCAGCGTGGACTTGATCTCTTCGTCATCGACCATGCGGCCTTGCTCGAGGTCAATCAGGAACATCTTGCCGGGCTGCAAGCGCCATTTGCGCACGATCTTGTGCTCAGGCACCGGCAACACGCCGGATTCGGAGGCCATGATGACCAGGTCGTCGTCGGTCACGCAATAGCGGGAGGGGCGCAGGCCATTGCGGTCCAGCGTGGCGCCGATCTGGCGGCCATCGGTGAAGACGATGGACGCCGGGCCATCCCAGGGCTCCAGCATGGCGGCGTGGTACTCGTAAAACGCGCGGCGACGCTCGTCCATGGTGGTGTGTTGTTCCCAGGGCTCAGGGATCATCATCATCACGGCCTGGCTGATCGGGTAACCGGCCATGGTCAGCAACTCGAGGCAGTTGTCGAAGGTGGCGGTGTCGGACTGGTCGGCAAAGCTGATCGGGTAGAGCTTTTGCAGGTCAGTGCCCAGCACCGGCGAAGACATCACGCCTTCACGCGCTTTCATCCAGTTGTAGTTGCCCTTGACGGTGTTGATCTCGCCGTTGTGCGCCACATAGCGGTAAGGGTG
>CAXNEG010000041.1:0-10101 GCA_964201305.1 Polaromonas sp. | reverse complement strand
ATGCACTTCGGCATTGACCCGGTGCACTTCGGCATGATCATGGTGGTCAACCTGGCTTTGGGCATGATCACGCCGCCCTTTGGTGTGAACCTGTTCGCCGCCTGCACGGTGGCCAAGATCTCACTGGACCGCATCATCCCGCACCTGCTTCCCTTTGTGCTGGTGATCCTGGCCTGTCTGATGGTGATCACTTATGTGCCGGCGCTGTCACTGACGCTGCGCGATCTGGTCTACGCCAAATAAAAAGGCCTAAGCCAGCTGGCTACAATTTCGGGGGCAGGCAACCAAATGCCAGCCCCCGATTGCTTAACGCTTTACTCACCGCCCTGCTTTTTTGACGGAAAGAACCCCATGACCAAGTACACCGAAGACCACGTATGGGTCGAGGTAGACGGTGACCATGCCCGCATTGGCATCACCGCCCACGCGCAAGATGCGCTGGGTGATGTGGTGTTTGTGGATCTGCCGGCCATCGGCAAGGCGATTGCCCAAAAAGAAACTGCCGGCGTGGTCGAATCCGTCAAAGCCGCCGCCGACGTCTACATGCCGGTCAGCGGTGAAGTCACTGAAGTCAACGAAGCCCTGCGCGACGACCCCTCGCTGGCCAACACCGACCCCCAAGGCGCAGGCTGGTTCTTCAAGGTCAGGCTGAGCGACGCTGCGCAGCTTGACGGCTTGATGGACGACAGCGCTTACGCTGCGTTCTCGGCTTGACACTTCCCCCATCTCCATTCACAACCCAAGTCACCATGAAAACCACCCTCGCCTATTTTGCCCTGAGCCTGCTGAGCACCGCCTTGCTGGCCGCCGCCCCCGCTGAAACCCTGCCCTCCGGTGTCAAGGTGACGCACACTGTCGATGGCACGGGCGCCAACCCCAAGGCCTCGGACGCCGTCAAGGTGCATTACCGCGGCACGCTGGCCAACGGCACGGAGTTCGACAGCTCTTACAAGCGCGGCCAGCCCGCCACCTTCCCGCTCAGCCGCGTGGTGCCGTGCTGGACTGAAGGCATGCAAAAAATCAAGGTCGGTGGCAAGGCCACACTGACCTGCCCGCCGGCCACGGCTTATGGGGACCGCGGCGCCGGTGGCGTGGTGCCACCCAACGCCACGCTGACCTTCGAGGTCGAGTTGCTGGCAATTGAAAAATAAACCGGCAGCGGGCGTCTGCCCTTAGACCGAGTACCGCTGGCTCAGTAGCGCTGGCCCAGCGCCATCAACTCGGGCGTGCCGATCACCGCGTTGAGTTCGTCAAAATTCAACATCTGGCCCAGCATGGGCGCTGTGGTCTGGTGGGCATGCAGACTGGCGTAGTATTTTTGCAGGGTGAAGGCCACGGCCCTGGCCGTGCCACCCGGAAAAATCACGATTTTAAAACCCGTCTCGCCCAGTACCGTAGCGCTTTGCACAGGCGTCTTGCCGCCTTCAACCATGTTCGCCAGCAAAGGAATGCGCCTGGCAAAGCGCTCGCAGGCCTGGGTCATCTGCTCAGGCGTGCGCAGGGCTTCTATAAAAAGCGCGTCCACGCCGCAGGCCATGTAAGCCTCGGCGCGTTCCATGGTGGCTTCAAAACCTTCGACGGCCAGTGCGTCGGTGCGCGCCAGGATCAAGGTGTCTGCGGATTTGCGAGCGTCGAGTGCAGCGCGCAGCTTGCCGCACATTTCAGCGGTAGGTACCACGGTTTTGCCGTCCAGGTGGCCACAGCGTTTGGGGAAAGTCTGGTCTTCGATTTGCAGCATGGCGGCACCAGCCTGCTCGAAAGCACGCACGGTGCGCATGGTGTTGAGTGCATTGCCAAAGCCGGTGTCGGCGTCGACGATGACCGGAATGCTCACGCGCTCGGTGATGCGGGCCAGGGTGTCGGCCACTTCGGTGGCGGTGGTCAGGCCGACGTCTGAGCGGCCCAGCCGCGTGTAGGCAATCGACGCACCCGAGAGGTAAAGCGCTTCAAAGCCGGTCTGCTCGGCGATCAGGGCGGTGAAGGGGTCATAGATCCCTGGAGCCAGCAAGACCTGGGGCTGCTGCAGACGTTGTTGGAGTGTGGTGGCCATGTTGTCCCGATCGTTAAAAAGTGTTTAAAAATTCAGCGTGTAAAGTTTCAGGCTGGCGCCAGTTGCGCGGCCGCCGTGCCGGCCGCCACCCATCCGCCGCCCACCGCGCTGAGCAATCCGTTGCCGGACAGATAACCCCAGACCGCATTGCCCGACACGCCGCGGGCTGCGCCACCGGCGGCCAGCAAATTGGGCAAGGGTGAGCCGTCGGCGCGCAAGACGCGGCAGTCGGCATCAATGTCCAGTCCGCCTTGCGTGTGAAACAAAGTGCCGGTGACCTTGACCGCGTAGTAAGGCGCGCTCAAGGCCCGCTTGAAGCTGCGGCCAAAAGCATCTGGCGCGGCAGGCGCCACGGCCGACAGTGTGTTGGCCAAGGTGTCTGCGTCGCAGCCGATCAGAGCGGCCAGCGACGGTATGTCGGTGGCCGTCCTCAGAGCGCCTGCAGCTTCGGCCTCTACAAAATCAGGAAAGGTGCGGGCCAGGGTCAGCAAGGGCGCGTCAAAGACATTGAAGGCGATGCCGCCAGGCTGGTCCAGCACATGGACAGCCGCTTCCGAGTAGCCCTGGCTCTCGTTGTGAAAGCGCAGGCCCCGGCTGTTGACCTGCACCGCACCCTCCATCATCGGAGCCCAACTCATGAGTGCCCCCTGCGGCGTGACCCAGGAGCCGTGGCCCTGGTAACCGCCCAGGTCTGCGAGTCGGGCGCCCAGCGCCTTGCCCCAGGCGATGGCACTGCCGTCATTACCGACATGACCGACAAACAAGGCCTGCGCCATGGCCGGTAGCAGTTCGCTGACCATCTGCGTGTTGCCGCCAAAACCGTTGCAAGACAAGATGAGAAGCTCGCAGCCCAGATACTCCATGCTGCCGTCCGGGCGCTGGTAACCCACGCCCAGCACCCGCTCGTCGGTGTTCAGCCACAGCTCGCGCACCACGGCTTCGGTCAGCACGTCAGCGCCAGCGCTACTGGCGGCGCGCTCGAGCTGCATCATCAGGGCGGCGCCGGTGCGCTCGGGCAAAGCGTGCATGCGGCGCACGCTGTGGCCCGGGTACAAAAAACCGTCCAGCACTTCAAAGCTGATGCCGTGTTGCTCCAGCGAGTCGATAGCCTGGGTAACCGCTTGGGCGTAAGCCGTCACCAGGTGCGGTGCGGCGTCGCCGTGGGTCTTGGCCTGAATATCTTCGGCAAATTTTTCAGCGGAATCTTCAATGCCCAGCGACTTTTGCAAGCGCGTTCCCGCCGCCGGAATGAAGCCCGAAGACAGGGCCGTTGAACCGGTCGCCATGGCGTCACGCTCTAGCAGCACGCACTCAATGCCGGCATCGCGCAGGCGAACGGCTGCGGTCAAACCGCAGGCACCGGCGCCGACCATCACCACCGGCACCTGTGGTGTGTCGGTGGGCATGCTGTCTGCGCGCACGATGCGCGGACCGGCGGTGTTGTTTAAAGCTGTTGCACTCATGCGGTCCGTCCCTGCCTTTGTTTCAGTTGGTTCAACAGACCACCGGCCGCCACCATGTCGAGTAAAAAAACGGGAATGGGCTGGCACACCAGTTGCTGGCCCGTGGGGCGCTGCAGCGTCAGGGTCTGCAGGTCAAGCTCAAGCTGCTCGGCTTCTGCCAGTTGCTCTGCATCCGGCGTGGTGAGCAGCAGCAAACCGAGGTTGAAAGCATTGCGGAAAAACAAGCCGCTGAAAGACGGCGCAATGACGGCCTTCACGCCCAGATGCACCAGCGCCGCCACTGCCTGTTCGCGCGAAGAGCCGATGCCAAAGTTCGGCCCGGCCGCGATCACCGCGCCGGGCTGAACCTGCCCGGCAAACTCAGGGCGCACGGCTTCCAGGCAATGCGGTGCAATGCCCTCAATGCCCAGCTTCATGTAGGCTCCCGGCGCCAGCGCATCGGTGTCAATGTCAGGGCCGAATTTCCAGACGCGATGAACACTCATGCCATCACCTCGCGCGGGTCAGAGATCAGGCCGCGCAAGGCGGAGGCGGCCACGGTGTAGGGCGAGGCCAGATAGACCTGGGCCGATGCCGAGCCCATGCGGCCCTTGAAGTTACGGGCGGTGGTGGCAATGACATTGGCACCATCGGGAATACTGCCGCCGTAACCCGAGCAGGCGCCGCAGTTTGTGGGCAACACGTCGGCGCCGGCCTGGCGCAACACCGCCATGATGCCCTCTGCCTCGGCCTCAGCCTGGTCTTGCAGGCTGGCGGGCGCCACCATCAGGCGAACTCCCGGGGCGACCTTCTTCCCTTTGAACACCTGCGCAGCGGCGCGCAAGTCGTCGAGCTTGGCGCCGGTGCAGGCGCCGATGTAAGCCACGTCCACACGCACCTGGCCAAACTCACCCACGGCCCGGGTGTTGGCCGGGCTGTGCGGCGCAGCCACTTGCGGGGCCAAGGTGGCAGCATCGAACACATGGGTGGTGGCGGCTGCGCCTTCGTCACCCGCGCAGCCGGACAGGTCCAGCGCCTGAGCAGCCGGCTCGCCGGTGGCGGCCAGCCACTGGCGCGTGGTCTCGTCGGGTGTGATCAGGCCAACCTGCGCGCCCATTTCGGCGCTCATGTTGGACAAGGTCATGCGCTCTTGCATGGACAGGGCCTGCACCGCTTCACCGCAAAACTCAATGGCCTGGTACTGCCCGCCGTTCATGCCGAAGCGCCCGACCAGGTGCAGCGCCATGTCTTTGGCCGTGACACCCGGGCTCAAGCGATGGTTCCATTGCATGCGAATGGTTTCAGGCACGCGCACCCAGAGCTCGCCGGTGACCATGACGCCCAGCATCTCGGTGCTGCCAATGCCAAACATGTAAGCGCCAAAAGCACCGCCAGTGGGCGAATGCGAGTCACCGCCCACGCAGAACATGCCGGGGCGGATATGGCCTTTTTGCGGCACCACCACATGGCAGATGCCAATGCTGTCGTAGACGTGCGGCAAGTGCTGATCTTTGGCCCAGTCACGGGCAATGCGCACAATACGGCGCGAATCATCGTCCTGCTCGGGTACAAAGTGGTCCATGACCAGCACCACCTTGGACTTGTCCCAGATTTGCGCACCCAACTCCTCGAGCATGGGTTTGAGCCGGCGCGGGCCGGAAGAGTCGTGGAACATGGCCAGATCGACCCGGCAATTGAGAATCTCGCCGACGGCCACCTGCGCACGACCAGCTGCTTGAGCGAGTAATTTTTGGGCCAGCGTCTGAGCTGGTAAGGCCGGGGGGCTCATGGGTGTAGACCGTCCTTGACTGAAATACGGGCATCGATGCTGCCGACCTGCGAGACTTCCAGCTGGTACTCGTAGCGGTCGGGTCGGTAAAGGCCGTGCAGCCACTGCACGGGTTTGTCTTGCGCGTCAAACACCAGGCGGCGCACGTCCAGCAAGGCGGTGCCAATGGCCACGTCCAGCTCTGCGGCCACCAGGGCATCAGCCTGACGGGCTGAAATAGTTTGCCGGGCGCGTCCCAGCTCGACGCCCGATTCTTCGAGCAACTGCAAGAGGGGTTTGACGGCCAGCTCGCTGCGGCCAAAACCTGTCGTCAGGCGCTCGGGCGTGTAGGTGGTGATGTAAGACAGCGGGCCTTCTTGCGAGCTGCGTCTGCGAACAGCCTTGCGCACCTTGTCACCCGGAGGAAGCTGCAGCGCCTGGGCGACCGATGCAGAGGCATCAACGACGCACCAATCGAGCACCTTGACTGTCGTGTGGCGGCTGACGCTGACAATATTTTCCATCAAGCCGGTCAGGCGGGTGGGCGCGCCCTGAGCCATGGGCGGCTCTGGATTCAAGGGCTGTCCGGGTGTGGGCCAGGTGCCGCGGCCAGCCACGCGCACGATCAGACCTTCATCAACCAGCTGCTCGAGTGCACGGCGCACCGTCACACGACCGACGCCGAATTGCCGGGCCAGCAGCATTTCTGCAGGCATGCCATCCGAAAAGCGGCCTTCTTGCAATTGCTCGCGCAGCACCAGATAAATCTGGTGGTATTTGGTGAGCGGAAGTGCGTTATTCATGGCTTGCAAGCGCAGCGGCTCAGCGGGCGGTAAAGCCGCCATCGGCGCAAATCACCTGGCCGGTGATGAAGGACGCCCGCTGCGACAGCAAAAAACTGATCAGCTCGGCGATCTCTTGCGGCAGTCCGAGGCGGCCCATCGGAATAGTGGCATTCATCGTCGCCAGCGCTGCCGGGTCGCCCAGCACGCCGGCAAGCATGGGCGTGGCCACCGGACCCGGGCCCACAGTGTTCAAACGCACACCTTCGGTCGCCCACTCCAGCGCCAAAGACTTGACCATGCCGTTGAGCCCGGCCTTGGAGGCGGCATAGGCAGCGCCACGCGCATGGCCGACCAAACCGATCTGGCTGGTGACCACCACCACGCTGGCGTCGCCGGTACGCGCCTGTCGCATCTGGGCGACGGCGGCACGGGTCAGCACAAAGGTTGCATCGAGGTTCAGCGCCAGAGTCTTTCGCCACTCGTCGAGTGTGGTGTCGTCAGAGCCTTTTTTGAAGAAGATGCCGGCGCAACAGGCCAGCGCATCCAGCCCGCCCAAAGCCTGGGCCGCAAGTGCCGGCAAGGCGGCGCAGGCCGCGTCGTCCAGCAGGTCCTGCACCAGCACCACGGCGTCCGGCAACTCAGCACGCACCGTTTGAACCTGCCCGTCGTTTTGCACCACAGCGGCCACTCGGGCGCCATGGCGACTGAGGGCGCAGGCTGTTGCCAGACCGATGCCCGAGCCGGCGCCTGTCACCAGCGCATGGCGTCCGGCCAACTCGTGTGTGTCAGGGGTAACAGCGCTCATGCGTCAAAGTCCGAGGTAGTTCTTGCGCAAGTCAGGGTCGCGGGCCAGCGCTTGGGCCTGCCCTTGCATGGCGACCACACCGTTTTCGATGATGTAAGCGCGATTCGCAATGGCCAGGGTCTGCACGGCGTTCTGCTCCATCAGCAGGATCGACTGGCCCTCGCGGTTGATGCGCTGAATCAGGGCAAACATTTCCTCAACCAGCAAGGGCGACAAACCCAGCGAAGGCTCATCCATGATCAACAGGTCGGGCTCAGACATCAGCCCTCGACCGATGGCCAGCATTTGCTGCTCTCCGCCGGACAAGGTGCCGGCCAGTTGGATAAAGCGTTCTTTGAGGCGCGGGAAAATGGTGACCACTCGCTCGAGGTTTTGCTTGCGATTGAGCTTGCCCCGCACCAGGCTGCCCAGCTGCAGGTTTTCCATCACATTGAGGTTGGGGAAAACACGGCGGCCTTCGGGCACATGAATCACGCCGAGTTTGACGATATCCGAAGAACTCTGGCCCACCAGTTCCTGACCGCGAAAGCGGATCGAACCGGCAAATGGTTTGTAAAGTGCAGAGATGTTGTTGTTGAGCGTGGACTTGCCGACACCGTTGCTGCCCAGCACAGCAACGATTTCGCCCTGCCCGACATCCAGATCAATGCCGCGCAAAATCTCGACCGAACCGTAGCCGGCATGCAGGGCGCGTATTTCAAGCATCAAGGCTCTCCTGCTTGGATGGGTTAGCCGCGCCACGACCGAGATAGGCCTCGATCACGGCCGGGTTATTCACCACTTCGATCGGTGCGCCGTGGGCAATGATCTTGCCGTAAGACAGTACATAAATATGCTCGGACAGGCTCATCACCGCTTGCATCACGTGCTCAATCAACAAAACGGTGACGCCACTGGCACGGATTTTCCGGATGATGTCGATGATTTCAACAATCTCGGAGGGGTTCAGGCCCGCCATCACTTCGTCAAGCAGCAGCAGTTTGGGGTTGGTAGCGAGCGTGCGGGCCAGCTCTAAACGCTTGCGCCCGGCCACCGTCAAATCAGCGGCGGGTTGGTCCAGTTGTGCGCCCATACCCACCTGTTCGGCGACGCGACGGGCATGCTCCCATGCCTGGCTGCGGTCGTGGAATTTTTGGTACGCACCCACCGCAATATTTTCGTGAACCGTGAGTTTGGCAAAGGGCTGGGTGATCTGAAATGTACGGACCATGCCGCTGCGGGCGATGTCATGCACAGCACCGCCGGTAATGTCCTTGCCCTGGAAAGTCACCCTTCCTGCATTGATCGACTGAAAGCCGGCAATACAGGAAAACAGCGTTGTCTTGCCCGCGCCGTTGGGCCCGATCAGCGCCACAATCCGGCCCTCGCCGACTTCCAAAGAGGCGTTGTCAACTGCTTTGAGCCCACCGAAGATTTTGGTCAATCCCTCGACTTTGAGCATCATGCGCCCCCTTGATTGAAACGCTTACCGATGCGCTTGAATAAATCAATCAGGCCGTTGGGTAAAAAGGCAATGATGATCACCAGCAAAGTGCCGTAAAGCACCAGTGACAGGCCTTGCACATTGGTTATCAGGCGGGTGATGTCACTGATGCCAGCCAGCAGAACGGCGCCAATCAAGGGGCCGTAAACCGTGCCGGCACCACCGATCATGCTGACCAGCAGCATCTCCACCGATTTGTCCACGCCAAACACGATGGTCGGGTCGATGTACAGGAAGTACTGCGCAAAAAAGCAGCCGCCCACGCCGCACATGGCGCCAGACAGCACCATCACCTTGAGCTTTTCCCGGAACACGTTGATACCCAAGGCCATGGCGGCGTCTTCGTTCTCACGTATAGCCGCCAACTGCGCTCCAAAGCGCGAACGCTGCAGCCACACCGCCACCATGACCGATGCAACGGTCAGCGCGAGAATCAGAAAGTAAAACCCGATGCGTTCTGGAAACTGAAAATTGGCAGCGCTCATCTTGGCCGGTATCAGCATGCCGAGTCCGCCGCCGGTAAAGCCGACCGAGTTCACCAAAATGCGCAAAACCTCGGCAAATGCGAGAGTGATCAGCGCAAAGTAAGAGCCCTTGAGGCCGGCACGGAAAGATAAAAATCCGATGATGCCGCCCACCACAGCGCCGGCCAGCGCACTCGCCGGCAAGCCCAGCCAGGGGTTCATGCCAAAACGTAACTGCAAGATGGTTGACGCATAAGCGCCGGCACCAAAAAAAACCACGTGACCGAATGACAACTGTCCGGCAAAGCCGCCGGAAATGTTCCAGGACTGCCCGATGAAGGCATAAAACAAGGCCAGCACGCCAAAGTTGACCAGAAAGGGGGAGGGAAAAACAAAAGGGAAAGCCACGGCAATGGCTAGCAGGGTCAGGTGAAGCGGCCAGGCAATGGCACGCGCATCATTCTTCATCGCTTGGCTCCAAAAAGACCGGAAGGCCGGAACAGCAGGATCAAAATAAAGATCAGCGAAATGCCGATCTGGCCCAGACTTTCACCGAGGAACAATCCGCCAAAAGACTCTGTCAGCCCGACAATCAGGCCGCCTATCACTGCGCCCAAAAAGCTGCCCATACCGCCCAGCACGACCACGGTGAAAGCCACCATCACGAACACATGGCCGGTGGTTGGCGAAACATAAAAAATGGGCATCAGCAAACAAGCTGCAGCCCCCAGCGTGGCCAGACCGATGCCGAACGAAATTGCAAACACGCGCTCGACGTCAATACCCACCAGCCGGGCACCTACCCGCTCTTTGGCCACGGCACGAATCGCCTTGCCGGTGTCGGTGCGCTGTATGAAAAGGCCCAGTGCGGCGCACAGCGCCATGGCAGCGCCAAAAGAAATAATTTTGGGCAGGGATACCAAGGTTGGGCCTAACTCGACCATGGTGTCTGAGTAAGACACAGAAATGGTGCGTGTGTCGCCTTTGAAAAACATCAAGGCCAGGTTTTCAATCAGGATCGACAAGCCCAGCGTGATGAGCAGTATGTTTTCGTCTTTACCTTGTGACAGTCGGCCAATCAACAACTTGTAGAGCAAGTAACCCAGCAGGTACATCGCCGGCACCATGATGAGCAGCGATATGTAGGGATCAATGCCCAGCTTCATGAGCAGGTAGTAAACGCCAAACATGCCCAGCATGAGCAAGCTGCCATGCGCAAAATTGATGATGTGCAAGACACCGTAGATCAGCGTCAGGCCGGAGGCTACGAGCGTGTAAATACCACCGATCAGCAGGCCGTTGAT
>CAXNEG010000040.1:0-10142 GCA_964201305.1 Polaromonas sp. | reverse complement strand
TGTAAGTGTGGTGCGCGGGGCGGGACTCGAACCCGCACATCCTTGCGGACGTCAGGACCTAAACCTGGTGCGTCTACCAATTTCGCCACCCGCGCGCCGTAAACAAAAACGGGAATCAAAAGCCTTTGGGGCCTTCGAACTCCCGTCTTTAATCGGTCAACTTAGCATTTTAGCCTGTAACAGGCGCTATGGACGGCTCACGCCGTACCTTGAAGGCGGCAGCGTACATGGCCGGCAAGGCCAGCAGGGTGAGTACGGTGGCAACGATCAGCCCGCCCATGATGCAGACGGCCATCGGCCCCCAGAAAACGCTGCGCGACAGCGGAATCATGGCCAGCACGGCGGCAGCGGCTGTCAGCACAATGGGGCGTAAACGGCGCACAGCCGACTCCACAATCGCGTCCCAAGCAGGTACGCCGCTGGCACGATCTTGCTCAATTTGGTCAATCAAGATCACCGAGTTGCGCTGGATCATGCCCATCAGGGCAATCACCCCGAGCAAGGCCACAAAGCCAAAGGGCTTTCCGAAGATCAGCAGCCCGGCTGCCGCGCCCGCAATGCCCAAGGGGCCGGTGATGAACACCAACAAGGAGCGACTGAAACTGCGCAATTGCAGCATCAGCAGGGTGAAGGTCAGGAACAGCATGACGGGCACACCCGCAGCGATGGAGCTAGAGCCCTTGCTGCTTTGTTCCACCGCACCGGCAACGTCGATGCGGTAGCCGGCAAAACCCTTGCTCAGCCACTCTTTTTCCAGCTTTTTGAGCGCCGGCAAAAGTTCTGCTGTGACTGTCGCCCCTTGCAAACCCTCCACGATATCGCTTTGCACCGTGATGGCAAAGTCACGGTTTTCGCGCCACATCACGCCGGGCTCCCAGGTAAAAACCGGCTTGGCGATTTGCCCCAAGGGGATCGAGCGCCCGGAGGCTGTCGGAACATACGCGCTGAACAAGTCGGTGATGGCGTCGCGTTCAGCTTTAGGTTGACGCAGCACCATGTCAATGAGCTTGTCGCCTTCGCGGAACTGGCCCACGGTGCTGCCTGTCAGGGCAATGCCGATAGCTTGGGCTATCGACTGGCTGCTGACGCCCAGCGCACGCGCCTTGTCTTGGTCCACCTCCAGCTGGATGGTCTTGACATACTCGTTCCAGTTGTCGTTGACCCCCCGCGTGTTGCTGCTCGCTTGCATCAATTTCTTGACTTCGTCTGCGCGCTCACGCAAAACCAGAGGGTCGGCGCCCACCACCCGGAACTGCACCGGATAAGCCACCGGCGGCCCATTGGGCAGCAGCTTCACACGCCCACGCACCTCCGGGAACTCGCTAGACAGCAGGGCCGGCAGTTTGACGCGCAGCGACTCGCGTACCTTCAGGTCTTTGGGAAGAATCAGCAACTGCGACACGTTGCTTTGCGGAAATACCTGGTCCAGCGGCAGGTAAAAACGCGGCACACCCGAGCCCACCCAGGTGCTCACCGAACTCACACCGGGTTCCTGCATCAGGCGTTGTTCAAAGCGCTTGGCGACTTGCTCATTGGCCGCGAAGGAGGCACCTTCAGGCAGCCAGATGTCGACCAGAATTTCAGGGCGACTGGAGTCCGGGAAAAACTGCTGCTGCACCCGTCCCATGCCGACGATTCCCAACGCAAAAATCAGCACAGTCATGCCGATGGTGGTCCACCGGTATTCCACGCACCAGTTCACGCAGCGTCGAAAGAGCTTGTAAAACGGCGTGTCGAAATGCTCTTCATGAGACACCGCCCCCGGCTTCACCAGCTTGGCCTTAAGCAGTAAAGTGCCCAGGTAGGGCACAAAAAAGACTGAAGCAAACCAGCTGAGCACCAGCGCAATCACTGTCACCGCAAAGATGGCGTAGGTGTACTCGCCGGTGACCGACTTGGCCAGCCCGATGGGCAAAAAACCGGCCGCCGTGATCAGCGTGCCCGTCAGCATGGGCATGGCCGTGACCTCGTAGGCAAAGGTGGCGGCGCGAACCTTGTCGTAGCCCTCCTCCATCTTGCGCACCATCATTTCCACCGCAATGATGGCGTCGTCCACCAGCAATCCCAGCGCAATGATGAGCGATCCCAGAGAGATTTTGTGCAAGCCGATATTGAAGTAATCCATGGCCAGAAAAGTCACCGCCAGCACCAATGGAATGGTGATGCCCACCACCAGCCCCGGGCGCATGTCAACGTAATAACGCCTCCACAGCGGCAAAGCAGCGGCGTTGTCGCGCCGATGAAAACCCAGGCTGATGAAGCTCACCGCCAGCACAATCAGCACCGCCTCAATTAACACGCTAATGAACTCATTGACCGAACTCGACACTGCCTTTGGCTGGTCTTGCAACTGCACCAGCTTGATGCCCGCTGGCAGACCGGCTTCCAGGCCGGCGCGCATCTGGGTCAGTGCTTTGCCCAGGCGGACGATGTCACCGCCCTTGGCCATAGAGACGCCCAGCGCCACGACTTCACGGCCCTGGTGATGCACCTTGATCGATGGGGGATCTGCGTAGCCGCGGTAAACGTTGGCAATGTCGCCCAAGCGCGTCTGGCTGCCCGAAGCGCCGCGCACAGGCATGGCCTTGATCTGCTCGACTCCCTGAAACTGCCCGCCCACACGAATCTGCAACACATCTTGAGGCGTTTGCAGGGAGCCTGCGAACTGGACAGCGTTTTGCTGGCCGAGTTGGTTGAAAACCTGGTTCATGTCCAGCCCGAGCGGAACCTGGGCCTTGGAAATATCGACGAATATTTTTTCTTCCTGCGCGCCAAAAATCTCGACCTTGGCCACATCTTTCACCCGCAGCAATTGCTGGCGCAGCTGGTCGGCAATGACCTTGACTTCGGCGTAATTGAAGCCGTCAGACTCCAGCGCGTAAATGATGCCGTAGACATCGCCGAATTCGTCGTTGAAAAACGGGCCCTGAATACCGCTGGGCAAGGTGGGTCGGATGTCGCCGATTTTCTTGCGCACCGAGTACCAGACATTGGCCACCTCACCGGGCTTGGAATAATCCTTTAACTCCAGAATGATCTGCGACTCACCCGGCTTGGAGTAGCTGCGGATCTTGTCGGCGTAAGGCACCTCCTGCAAGCTACGCTCGAGTTTGGCGGTGACCTGTTCAGCCATTTGCTGCGTGGTGGCGCCCGGCCACATTGTGCGCACCACCATGGCCCGGAAAGTGAACGGCGGGTCTTCGTCCTGACCCAATTGGAAATACGTGACCCCCCCCATCAACATCAGCACCACCATCAGGTAGCGTGTCAGCGGGCGGTGATCCAGCGCCCAGCGGGACAGGTTGAAACCGCTGGAGGCCTCTGCCTTGGCAGCGGGCGCGGCTTCGCGTGTTGTTTCGTCTTTCATTGCGGCCTCACTTGGCAGCAGGTGTTGTCACAGCGGCTGCGGGTGCAACAGCCGTCGGCATACCAGCCGACGGCGTGGCCGCAGCCGGTGGCTGGTACAACCTGACCTTCTGCCCCTGCGACAGGACATGCACGCCCGCGCTCACCACCTGCATGCCCGGCGACAGCCCGGAAGTGATCACCGCCAGGTTACCGTCGGCATTGGCCACCTGGACATCCTGCGCCCGCACCGTCATGCTGGCCGGCTCCAGCACCCAGACAGAAATGCTCTGGCCTTGCTTGCGCAGCGCGGCAATCGGCAGCTTGATGATGGGCTGACCCTGGGCCAGCTCGGTCGGCATTGCCGCTACGCTGACGGTCACGGTAGAGCCCAGGGCCGGCGGCTTCTGGCCCGCATTCAAACTGGCCTTGACCTGGTAGGTTCGGGTGGTGGGATCGGCACTGGCCGCCACCTCGCGCACCTTGCCTTCTATGGGCGTATTGAGCGGCCACACCAGCACCTTTACCGGCAAACCCGCGCGCATGGCAGCCAGGCGTGTATCCGGCACCGTAAAGACCACATCGCGTGCGCCATCGGCAGCAACTTTGAAAACGCTCATGCCGGCGCTGACCACCTGGCCGGCCTCGGCCTCAACGGCGGTGACCACACCGGCCACATCAGACGCCAGCACCGAATAGCCAGATTGGTTGGACTGCGAAGCCAGTTGCGCCTGGGCCTGCTCAAGTTGCGCCTGCGCCGACTTGAGCGTGGCATCGCGCCGGTCCAGCTCGGCGCGGCTGATGAAGTTTTGTGCCAGCAAATCCTTGTAGCGTGCAAAGTCGGCCGCTGCCAGGTCACGGTTGGTCTGTGCGGCGGAGGCTTGCGCACGAGCAGCGTCCACGGCCAGTTTGTAGTCCTGCGGGTCCAGCCGGGCCAGCACCTGCCCTGCCTTGACCGACTGGCCCAGCTCTGCATGTCGCTGAATCATTTTGCCGCCCACCCGAAAAGCCAGCCGTGACTCAACCTGAGCCCGCACCTCGCCGGCGTATTCGCTGTTGGCAGCATAAGAGCCGGCGCCCACCATGATGGTTTTAACAGCCCGAACCGGCTCTTCGACCACCGCCGGCTTGGAGCAGCCCAGCAAAAAAGCCGACCCGATGGCGGCAACACTGACGATTCTTTTCATGACAATTGCTTCCCTGCAAAATCTAGCGCTGAACAGCCCGTGCCTTGGGCTATTAAATTAATGACTGAACGGTTATTAAACCAGAATCAGATGAATGCCGTCTCGAGCGACAATCCGACCATGAAGGACGTACCACCTGCCACCCAGTCAAGCAAAAATGACCACCAAGGTTCAAAAAATGGAGGATCTGTAACACATTACGAAAACTTTCCTGTCGCTTCTATGCTGTGTCCGGCGCATCTGCGGCCGGCCGTAGTGGCCATTTACAACTTCGCCAGAACCGCCGACGACCTGGCCGACGAGGGGGACGCCAGCACCGCAGAGCGATCGCAGGACCTGGCGCTCTACAAAGCCGATTTGGCAGCTTGCGCCCAGGGCCAGGCCACCTCCGGTCGCTGGGCCGGTGTGTTTGACGCACTGGCTCCGCAAATCAGGCAGTGGCAACTGCCCCTGCCTTTGCTGGGCGACCTGCTCAGTGCTTTTGAGCAAGACGTGCACAAAACCCGCTATGCCGAGCAGGCCGAACTGCTCGACTACTGCCGCCGCTCAGCCAACCCGGTCGGGCGCCTGCTGCTGCACCTCTACGGGGTCACAAGCGAAGAAGCACTGCGCCAAAGCGACTGCATCTGCACGGCGCTGCAACTGATCAATTTCTGGCAAGACCTCAGCGTAGACATACCGCGCGGGCGTATTTACCTGCCGGCCGAGCTGCAAGCGCTGCACGGGGTGAGCGAAGCCGAGCTGCTGGCCCAGGCGCTGACGCCGGCCACCCGCACGCTGGTAGCCGATTGCGTGGAGCGGGCACGCCGGCTCATGCTTGAAGGCGCGCCGCTGGTCCACCAAGTGCCCGGGCGCGCCGGCTGGGAACTGCGCCTGGTGGTGCAAGGCGGCCTGCGCATCGCCGAGCGCATTGCCCAGCTGGACTTTGCCACGCTGCGCCAGCGCCCCGTCATCGGCCGCAGCGACGCGCTGGTCATGGCCTGGCGCACGCTCTGGATGTAGCCGTCCCTCCCCGCCGGCCGTTCAATGCAGTCGCACTTGCGGCGACAATCCAGCGCATGAGTCCCGAACAGTACGTCCAACAAAAAGCCGCCGCCTCGGGCAGCAGCTTTTATTACGCCTTTCTGTTTTTACCCAAGGACAGGCGCGCCGCCATCACCGCCTTTTATGCGTTTTGCCGCGAGATCGATGACGTGGTTGATGAAGTCACCGACCCCGGCGTGGCCGGCACCAAACTCGCCTGGTGGCAAACCGAAGTCGGCAAGGCCTTTGCCGGCCAGCCCACGCACCCGGTCATGCAAGCGCTGATGCCCTGGACCGCGGTCTACGGCATCGCCGCGCCGCATCTGCTGGCCGTCATTGAAGGCTGCCAGATGGACCTGGCGCAAAACCGCTACCTCGACTACACCGCCTTGAGGCGCTACTGCCACCTGGTGGCCGGCATCGTGGGCGAAGTGGCGGCGCGCATTTTCGGCCAGACCGACCCGGCCACCACGGCCTACGCCCACCAACTGGGCCAAGCCTTTCAGCTGACCAACATCATTCGCGATGTCGGCGAAGACGCGCTGCGCGGCCGCATTTACCTGCCCATCAGTGAGTTGCAACAGTTCGATGTCAAGGTGCACGACATCCTGCAGCGCCAATACTCCCCCCGCTTCAGCGCGCTGATGGAATTTCAAACCCGGCGCGCGCTGGCGCTGTACGACGAAGCCCTGGCCGGCTTGCCCGCTGCAGACTGGCGCGCCCAAAAGCCCGGCCTCATGATGGCCAGCATCTACCGCAGCTTGCTGCGCGAGATCCAGGCCGACGGCTACCAGGTGCTGCACCAGCGCGTGAGCCTCACGCCACTGCGCAAGTTCTGGCTGGCCTGGAAAACCCAGGCCTTCGGCCGCGTCGCCTGAGGCCTTAGGGATGAAAGTCGCCGTCATCGGTGCCGGCTGGGCCGGTTGCGCCGCCGCCGTCGAAGCCACGCGGCTGGGCCACAGCGTCACCCTCTTTGAAAGCGCCCGTGTGGCGGGCGGTCGGGCCCGGCGCGTGGACAGCAGCCTCAAGGGCCAAGCGCTGGTGCTGGACAACGGCCAACACATCCTGATCGGTGCCTACACCGAGACCCTGCGCCTCATGCAAACCCTGGGCGTGGACCCGGGCAGCAGCTTGCTGTGCCTGCCACTGCGGTTGCAGTTTCCCAACGGCGAAGGCTTGGCTTTTCCGCGCTCTGCGGTGTTCGCCGCTTGGCCCGGCGGGCCGCGCTGGCCGGCGGCTTGGCAAGCGGCCTGGGGCATTGTCATGGCACGCGGCTGGGCCTGGGGCGACAAAGCATCGCTGCTGCGGCTGGCGCTGCGCTGGCGGGCCGGCGGCTTTGCGTGCGCGCCTGGCCTGTCGGTGGCGGCGCTGTGCAAGGGCTTGTCGCCGCGCGCCCTGCGCGGGTTGGTCGAGCCGCTGTGCGTGTCCGCGCTCAACACCCCGGCCGAGCGCGCCAGCGCGCAGGTATTTTTGCGTGTACTGAAAGACGCGCTCTTCAGCCAGCCCGGCGGCGCCGACCTGCTGCTGCCCCGCACAGACCTCAGCGCTCTGCTGCCGGACGCCGCACTGGCCTGGCTGGCAGCACGCGGCCCCGCGCCGCGTCTGGGCGTGCGGATTCAAGCGCTGACGCGCAGCGCCACTGGCTGGCAGCTGAGTGCATCGGGCAGCGCAGACGCTGATGACACTCAAGAAAACTTTGACGCCGTGCTGCTGGCCTGCCCGCCGCAAGAGGCGGCGCGGCTGACAGCCGGCACGGACTGGGCTGGGCTCGCCAGTCAACTGCAACACGAGTCAATTGCCACGGTCTATGCGCGCCTGAACTTGCCGCCGGTCCATGCCTACAGCCTTTCGCAGCCCATGCTGGCGCTTCATAGCAGTGCCGAAGCCCCCGCGCAGTTTGTGTTTGACCGCGGCCAATTAGGCGGGCCGGCAGGCCTGCTGGCCTTTGTGGTCAGCGCCAACGTGGGCGACAAGGCACTCCTCAGCGCGCAGGTGCTGGCGCAAGGCCAAGCGCAACTCGGGCTCGAGCTGGAGCTGGTGCAAACCATTGTGGAAAAGCGCGCCACCTTTGCCTGCACGCCCGGCTTGCTGCGACCCGCAGCGCAGATCGCGCCCGGCCTGCTGGCCTGCGGCGACTATGTGGCCGGGCCCTACCCGGCCACGCTCGAAGGCGCGGTGCGCTCGGGCCTGCAAGCTGCCCGGCTGCTGAAGGCTTAGCCCTTGCGGGACAAGGCCCGCACTTGCAATTGCGCCGGTCTGTCCAGACAACGCGCCAGCCAAGCGGCGGTGGCCGGGCAAGCTGCCAGCAATTCAGGCGCCGGCTTGAGCCAGGCCAGCACCGAGGCCACGGCGATGTCGGCCACGGTGAAACGCTCGCCCGCCAGGTAAGCCGCGCCTGCGCTGTGCGCTGCCAAGTGTTGCTCAATCACGCCCAACGGTCCGGTCATTCGGCGTGCCGCTTCCGTCGCCAGCTCGGGCTTGCGCTTGTCGGCGGGCATCGCCAGCGTGTGCATCAAAATAGTCAGCGCGTCTTTTTCGCACTCGCTGACGGCCCAGAAAGTCCAGCGCAAAATCTCGGCGCTTTCTGCCTTGGTCTGGGCGGCCAGGTTCAGACCGTCAGGGCCTTTGTAATGTTCGGCCAAATACAGGGCGCAGGCCATGGACTCCCACACCACCACATCCTGGTCTTGCAGCACCGGAATATGCCCGTTCGGGTTCAGCGCTAAAAATTCGGGCGTGTGGGTAGCGCCGTCCTTGTAGTGCAGCGGCACATGCTCAAAGGCCAGACCCAGTTCAAGGGCCACCCACAAAGGGCGCGAGGCGCGGGAGGCGGCAATGCCGTGAATCTTCAAACTCATAAGGTTTCTTTCTTGCAAGTTAAGGGAAATAGCCCAGCTTAAAACAAGGCCGTCAACTCAGCCAGACTGCGCACTGTTTCATGCGGCTCTTGCGCATGCGGCCACAGCTTGTCTTCGCGGTTGACCCAGGCCGTCTGCATGCCGCAAGCCAGCGCGGCCAGCACGTCCAGCTCGGCATCGTCACCAATGTGCAACACCTCGTCGGGGGGCACGCCGGCAGCCTGCGCGGCCGCCTCAAAAATACGCCGGTCCGGCTTGCCCACACCGAACACCTGGGCGCTTAAACCGGCCTTGAAGTAGCCCGCCAGCCCGACACGCGCCAAGTCGGCGTTGCCGTTGGACAGCGCCACCAGCGGGAAACGCGCTGACAAAAAAGCCAGCGCGGGCAGTGCGTCGTCAAACAGCGTGACGCGGTTGCGTTCGTCAAAAAACACCTCAAAAGCCGGCTCGGCCAGCGCGCTGTCTTCGCCGCAACGCACCAAGGCCAGGCGTATTTGTGCCAGCCGCAGACCGCTGAGCTGGTGCAGCAGCTCGGGCTGCGCTGCCATCACCTCTTGGCGCAGCGCCAGGCGGGCCGCCGGGTCGGCAAACAGGGCACTGGCACGCGGGGCATGCCCCAGCAGGTAGTGCTGCAAGGCTTGTTCCGCGCGCCCAATGGTCGGCCAGATAGGCCACAGGGTGTCGTCCAGGTCCAGCGTGATGGCACTGATTTTTCGCAGGTTCAACATAGGTAGTGGAGAATATCCCACATGAGCTTTTCCAAAGAACCCGAATTCAGCCACGGCAAGGTACCCGCCAGCGGCGCCACTACCGGCGTGCTGTATTGCAACCTGGGCACCCCCGACGCACCCACCGCACCAGCCCTTCGCCGTTATCTGGCCGAGTTTTTGAGCGACCAGCGCGTGGTCGAGATTCCCCGCCCCATCTGGTGGCTGATCCTGCACGGCATCATTTTGCGCCTGCGCCCCAAAAAGTCAGCCGCTAAATACGCCAGTATCTGGACGGCCGAAGGCTCGCCCCTGAAAGTCTGGACTGACAAGCAGTCCCAGTTGCTCGGCCAAGCCCTGCAGTCTCGCGGTCATCACGTGGCCACACGCTTTGCTATGCGCTATGGCAACCCGTCCATCGCCTCCCAGCTCGAGATCTTCAAAGACCAGGGCATCACGCGCGTGCTCATCGTGCCGGCCTACCCCCAGTACAGCGCCACCACCACCGCCAGCTTGTTTGACGCTGTCTACGCCTGGGCCGCCAAAGTCCGGCGCCTGCCCGAATTTCGCTTCATTAACCACTACCACGACGACGCAGGCTACATCGCCGCGCTGGCCACCCGGGTGCGCGCCCACTGGGACTTGCACGGTCAGGCCGAACAACTGGTGATGAGCTTTCATGGCGTGCCCCAGCGCACCCTGGAGCTGGGTGACCCTTACCACTGCGAGTGCTACAAAACCGCCCGCCTGCTGGCCGAATCACTGGGTCTGACCAAAGACCGCTACACAGTGACATTTCAGTCCCGCTTTGGCAAAGCCAAATGGCTGCAGCCCTACACCGAACCCACGCTGGTGCGCATGGCCGAAGCCGGTGTCAAAAAGGTCGACGTCATTTGCCCGGGATTTACCGGCGACTGCCTGGAAACGCTGGAAGAAATCAACGACGAAGCCCGCGAAGCCTTTATGCACGCCGGCGGCGAGATTTTTCACTACATCGCCTGCCTGAACGACAGCCCCGAGTG